>NZ_VKDB01000017.1 GCF_007280555.1 Deinococcus detaillensis
TCCAGATGGTCACGCCTGTACGTCTTCGTCGATTGACTTGGCCCTGAGGTTTTGGACATACAACCCCGCCGCGATGCCGCAGGCCGCGCCCACCATCAAGTTCATGCGGTAAGGCAAGCCGTGGGCCGCCACCGCCACCGCGCCCGATACCAGCGCCGCCAGCAGTTGCGGACGGGTTCTCAGCACCGGCACCAGCAGGGCGATGAAGCTGAGCGGCACGGCGAAGTCCAGCGGCCAAGCGGCGGGAATGCCCGCGCCCAGCAGCGCCCCGGCCACGGTGCCGAGTTGCCAGGTCAGCCACATCACTGCCGACGCGCCCGCGTAATACTGCACCGGGTTGGGCTCATCTGCGGGCCGCGCGGCCATCACCGCAAAGTTCTGATCGGTCAGCACGTAGGCGAGCGGCCAGCGCCACAGCTTTGAAGCGCGGCTGAGCACCGGCAACATGGCGGCCGAATAAATGGCAAAGCGCAAATTGACCACCAGAGCGCTCAGCAAAATCAAAATGGTGGGGGTGCCGCTCTTAAACATCTGCGAGGCGATCAGTTGCGCCGACCCCGCGAAGCCGATGATCGAGAAGAAAATCGACTGCACTGGCGAAAAGCCGGCTTGCACGGCAGCCACTCCCGTCACCAAGCTAAACGGCAAGATGCCCGGCACCAGCGGCAAGAATGCCCGGAGCCCACGCCAAAAGGAGGGCGAGAGGGAAAAGGAAGCGGCAGACGGTTTCACACCCGCTAGCCTGCCGGTTTTGGAGCGTGAAGTCCAGAAACACCCGCCGCTTCTGAGCCATTTGGCTTAGTTGGCCCCGACCAGAGCTTGATAGCTTAAGGAAATGCGCCGACCCCAAGCTGCCCTGGTTTTTATTTTGATTACCGCCCTAGTTGACATCATGGGCATCGGGCTGATTATTCCGGTGTTGCCGCTGCTGGTCAAGGAATTGTCGGGTTCGGCGGCGGCGGGGGCGCGGTATATCGGCATTTTTACTGCCGTCTACGCCGTGATGCAGTTTATCTTTGCGCCGATTTTGGGCGTCCTATCTGACCGGTATGGCCGCCGCCCGGTGCTGCTGCTGAGCCTCTTGGGCATGGGGCTGGATTATCTGCTGCTGGCGTTTGCGCCGACGCTGTGGTGGCTGTTTGTGGGCCGCGTCCTGGCGGGCATTACCGGGGCCAGCCTGACAGTCGCCAACGCTTACATTGCCGACGTTTCCGCGCCCGAAGACCGCGCCAAGAATTTCGGCAAGCTGGGCGCGACCTTTGGCGTCGGCTTTATCTTGGGGCCGGCGCTGGGCGGCTTACTGGGCGATTACGGCCTGCGCGTGCCGTTCATGTTCGCGGCGGGGCTGGCCCTGCTCAACATGTTTTACGGCTACTTCGTCTTGCCGGAATCGCTGCCGCCTGCCTCACGCGGCGCGAGGCTGAGCCGCAAAAATCTCAACCCCTTCACGCCTCTGGCCGCGCTGGCCCAGTATCCGGTGATTCTCAACATGGCCGCCGCTCTGATCGTGCTGGGCATGGCCGGGCAAGTCATCTTTTCGACCTGGGTGCTGTACACCGAGGGCGTGCTGGGCTGGACACCGCTGCAAAACGGCGTGGCGCTGGCGGCGTTTGGCCTGATGACCGCCATCGTGCAGGGCGGCTTCATCAGTGTCTCGGTGCGCTGGCTGGGCGAGCGGCGGGCCATTTTGCTGGGGCTGGCGATGGGAACACTGGAAATGCTGGTGCTGGCGTTTGCCAAAACCTCGCTGCTGCTGTATGTCTCGCTGATCTTCGGCGCACTCGGCGGGCTGGCTGGCCCCACCTTGCAGGGCATCATCAGCCGCCAGGTCAGCGAATCCGAGCAGGGCAAAGTGCAGGGCGCACTCACCGCCGTCAACAGTTTGGTGGGCGTGGTGGGGCCGCTGCTCGCCACCTGGGTCTTTGCTTACTTCAACGGCGGCGGCTCGGGAGTGCGCTTTCCGGGAGCCGCGTTTATGATGGGCGCGGTCTTTTCGGTGATCGGACTGGGGCTGGCGTGGGCGGCGCTACGCAAACTGCCTCCCGCTGCCGGGCCTACGGTGATAGAAGCTATTGAAGTCAAAACCGTCTGAACGGCGCTGGCCCCGCCGCTCATCCGCGTGCCCTACACTCAGCCCCGATGAACCGCGTGTGGCGCGAAGCCATTTTACCGCTGCTGGTGCTGTGGCTGATCTCCACTTTCGGCCTGACCCTTGCCCGCGTAGACGGCAGCAGCATGAACCCCACCTTGCAGACGGGTCAGGCCATGCTGCTGCTCAAGTCTCCGCGCTGGGGCTACGCTTGGCACCTGACCAGCCTCCCCTACCGGCGCGGCGATATCGTCATTTTCAAAGCCCCGCCAGACAGCGAGTACGCTTGGGAGACGCTGAGCATTTTGGGCGTCTGGGAAGTTCGTCACCGTTCCTACAACATCAAGCGGGTGGTGGGGGTGCCGGGCGACACGGTAGAAATCAGGGGCGGGCAACTGCGGGTCAACGGGCAAAAAGTAGCTGAACCCTACGTCAGCGGAGGAGCAGCCCAAGACGAAGCGCCAAGCCGAGTGCCGCCGGGAGCGGTCTACGTGCTGGGCGACAACCGCCAACTCGCTGAAAGTGTGGACTCGCGTTTTTACGGGCCAGTCAGCGTGAAAGACGTGGCGGGCACGGCAAACATCAGTTTGTGGCCACCGGGCCGGGTGGGCGGGCGATAAGGGCCAGCCTACCTCGGCGCTTCAGCTTGAGCCACCCGAACTGGCCGCCGCCGCGTCGTTTTGCTCATCTTCCAGCGCTTTGTAGGCGCAGGCCGCCGCCAGTGCAGCAAGGCCCAGCGGCACGTTACCGATCTGGAGATTGACATCCTTGCCGTCCAGGTGGCCGCCGATGCGTCCGGTCAGGTGCTGGCCGTCGAGTCTCAGGTCTAGGTCTTTGCCACTCAATTTTCCCGAGAAGCGGCCCTGTACGCGGTTGCCGCTGATGTCCAGGCGCACGTCGTCGCCGTCAATGCGCCCGCCGAGGCGCACCTGCACGTGCGTATCACTCACCTCGCCGTCGGCATCGAAGCCCCCGAAATGGCCGCCGATTCTGCCGTTGACCTGATCACCGCTGAGGCGCACATCAATGTCTTTGCCGTTGAAGGTGCCGCCGATGCGTCCGTGAAGGCGCTCGCCCTGCCATTTGGCGTGAATGTCGTAGCCCGCCGTGATGCCGCCGATGCGTCCGTCTAAATCTGCCATGCCGACATGATAGAGACAAGCCGAACACGAAGAAGTGGGACGTGCGCCAAGCTGAGGCGGCACGTCCCACTTCACGGCGTCTGGTTTACAGGGAAGCAATCAGCGCTTTGGTAAATTCTTCGGTGCCTGCTGTGCCGCCGAGGTCGCGGGTGCGAGGGCCTTCTTGCAAGATTTTGTTGACAGCGTTATCGAGGCGCGTGGCAATTTCGGTTTCGCCCAAGTGCTGGAGCATCAGCACGGCGGCCAGCACGGTGGCGGTGGGGTTGGCAACACCCTGCCCGGCGATGTCGGGGGCCGAGCCGTGAACCGATTCGAAGATGCCGAATTTGTCGCCAATGTTGCCGCTGGCGGCGATGCCCAGACCGCCCACCAGACCCGCCGCGAGGTCGGAGAGGATGTCACCGAACATGTTGGTCATGACCAGCACGTCGAACTGGGCAGGGTTGCGGACAAGCTGCATGGCGGCGTTGTCCACGATCATGGTGCTGGTGCTGAGGTCGTCCATGCCTTTAACTTCGTCCAAGATGGTGTTCAGGAACAGGCCCTGCGTGACCGGCAGCACGTTGGCCTTGTGCACCACCATGAGTTTCTTGCGGCGCTGCATGGCGAGGTTGGCGGCAAATTTGCCGATGGCGAGGCTGGCGTCTTTGGTGATCACGGTGTCGGCAATGGCGGTATCGCCGTAGCGGCGTTCCTGCTCGACATACAGGCCCTGGGTGTTCTCGCGGACGATCACCAAGTCCACGTTGTCATACGACCCCGGCACCGGGCGGGTTTTGGTGGGGCGCACATTGGCGTACAATCCGTACTTCTGGCGCAGGTGGCGAATCGCGCCCTTGAAGCCGTCCGGCTTGTCGGTGGGGCTGGTGGCCGCGCCGAACAAAGTCGCGTGGGTGTTTTCCACCGCGTCGTAGGTGGCCTGGGGGGTGGACGTACCGTGATCGAGGAAATATTCGTAGCCTGCTTCGGCGTCGATGTACTCGGCGTCGAAGCCAGCGGCGTCCAGCACGCGGCGGGCTGCCGGAATCACTTCGTGTCCTATGCCGTCGCCTTCAATCAGTGCAATGCGGTATTTAGCCATAATGGGTTCAGTTTAGGGGATGGGGGCCAGGGCGCAGGCTCGCGGGGTGTTTCTGGGTGAGGGACCAGAGCCTACAATGCCCCATGAATCTGCAAAGTCTGGGCGCAGCCGGAACCGTCACCGGCAGCTGTCATCTGCTCACGCTCGGCGGCCAGCAACTCCTCGTCGACTGCGGCCTGTTTCAGGGCGACGAGCACTTGGAGGCCCGCAACCGCGAAGCCTTTCCCTTTGAGGCGGGCGACCTCTCGGCGGTGCTGCTGACCCACGCCCACCTCGATCACGTCGGGCGGCTGCCGCTGCTGGTGCGGCGCGGCTATAAAGGCCCGATCTACTGCACTCCGCCGACCCTCAAGCTGGCCGAAACCGTGCTGCTCGACAGCGCCCGCTTGCAGGTGGAAGGCTATAAGCAGGATGTCCGCAGGGCACGCCGGATGAACCGTGAGGCGGACGTGCCGCAGCCCCTCTACGACGAGGAAGACGTTCACCGAACCGTCGCGCTGATGCGCCCCCTGCTGGAATTCGGCCAGACCCTCGCGGTGGGACAGGTCAAAGTGCGGGCCGAGCGGGCCGGGCATATCCTCGGCAGCGCTTACCTGATTCTGGACTCCGCAGAAGGCCGGGTGATCTGCTCCGGCGACCTTGGCAACCGCGAAAGCGGCCTCCAGCAAGACTTCACGCCGCCGCCGGAAGCCGACGCGGTGCTGATCGAAACCACCTACGCCAACCGCACCCACCGCCCCCTGGCAGAGACGCTGGCCGAGTTCAGAGACGTGCTCAACAGCAGCGTGCGGCTCGGCGGCAAAATCCTGATTCCCAGCTTTGCCATCGAGCGGGCGCAGGCGATCTTGTATTACCTCAAAACTCTGATGGACGCTGGAGACGTGCCGCGTGTGCCGATCTTTCTCGATTCTCCGATGGCGGCGCGGGCCACCCATGAATACTTCGAATTCGGTGACGAACTCATTCCCAAAGTCCGCGAAGCCCTTAAGAGCGGCCAAGACCCGTTCAAGCCTTCCACCCTGCACGTCGTGACCAGCAGCGCCGAGTCGCAGCGCATCAACCGCTATGACGGCGCGGCCATCATCATCGCGGGCAACGGCATGATGTCCGGCGGGCGCATCCAGCACCACCTCAAGCACCAGCTCTGGAAGCCCAGCACCAGCCTGGTGATCGTCAGTTACCAGTCGCCCAGCAGCCTCGGCGGGCGCATCGTGGCGGGCGCGGAGCAGGTGCAGGTGTTGGGCGAAGACGTGGCGGTCAGGGCCCACGTGCATACCATCGGCGGCTTCTCGGCCCACGCCGACCAGGACGACTTGCTGAGCTGGCTGGACACCACCGGCCAGGCCCACATCTGGCTGGTTCACGGCGAGGCGCAGGTGATGGACGAATTTCTGCCGGTTCTGGCCGAGCGGGGCCGAGTTGCCGACCGGGTGCCGAGGCGCGGCGCAGTTAACTTGGAGCAGACCCATTTCGCCGGAGGCAAACCGCCAGGTGAGGTGGACGAGGTGAGCAGAGGGGTGGGCCAAGCAGAGTAGTGCTGGCAGAATAAGACCAATCCTTCAGCTTTATCTCAGGTTTGGATGCCGGGGGTTTGTTAGGCTCTGGAGCATGACGAATCCCACTGAACTCCAGATCGACAAGTACCACGAAGGCAACGGCGCACCCGCCAAAAAGGGCCAGATGGTCAAAGTGCATTACACCGGCACGCTGGAAAACGGCACCAAGTTCGACAGCAGCCGCGATAGGGGCGAGCCGATTGAGTTTCAGCTCGGCGTGGGCCAGGTCATTCAGGGCTGGGACGACGGCATCTCGCAGATGAATGTCGGCGACAAAGCCAAGCTGACCATTCCGCCCAGCCTGGGCTACGGCGCACGCGGCGCAGGTGGAGTCATTCCGCCCAACGCCACCCTGATCTTTGACGTGGAACTGGTGGACGCCCGCTAAATTGCCACCCAAATACAACGCCGCCGAATGCTTGGAGAAGCTTCGGCGGCGTTTGCTTGTCGTCTGTAGATCGGAGACTGATTGGTCGGGGGTCTACATGTCGCTTGAGGCGTCGTCAGGAGACACCGGGTAATCGCGCGGAATTTCGGGGTCTGCGGGCGGTGTCCAGCCTTCCGGCATCTCGGCGTCGGTCAGGTTGCCCTCGCCGCCCGCGTCACTCTCAAAGCCCAGATCGGGGTTGCCCGGTGAGTCCTGAATCACGCCCCGGTTTTGGTTGGGGGTCTTGGTGGCGCTCTCCGAATCGGTGCCGCGTGTTTCGGGAGCGCGGTCAAACTGCTCGTCGCTGGTATGTCCGGTCATGGCTGTATTGCAGCACGCCGCAGGGAAAGTGGGGTGTGCGGACGCTAAAGGCCGAGTCAACCCAGAGGCCGTATCAACTCAGAGCTGGAGCTGCGCCGCCGCCGCCTTGAGTTTGTAACGGGCCATTGCCAGATTGGCCTGCTCTTTGCGCAGCACCACATACAAAAACAAAGTGGTTCCCGGCAAGATATACAGCAGGTGGTACTGCTGCTCCAGAGTCACCATCATGTCTTCAATCTGGCCCTCAATGCCGAGCAGTTCCATCGAGCGCTTTTGCGCCCTGACCACTTCGGTGGTTCCGGCTCCGGCCAGTTCCAAGTCGATGCCGCTGCCGACCATGTCCAGCGCCATGCCGCTGCTGTAATCCACCAGGGCCGCCGCCACCGCACCGTCAATCGATAAAATGTCGCCCACCAGGATGTCACGGCTGTTGGGTTTGCCAAGGAGTTTCTTTTCAATTTCCTTACTCGGCACGGAAATAGAGCTGGGCACGGAAGTCTGAATAATATAAAGGCCCATTTCGTCTTCGTCGATTTCTTCAGAAACGGCAATGGCGTCGTCGAATTCAAATTCGGGAGGATCGTCAAAGGCGTCTTCGCTGAAGATATCCAGATTGCTGGTTGCCTCTGCATCTGCATCTGGCTCATTGTTCTGTTCTGGCGGGGCGGGAGCCATCGCTTCTTCGTCTTTTTTAACCATCGCGTCCATCAGCAAAGAAGACAGCGGCAAAGTGGGCTGGTTATTGTGGTTGTGGTAGGAGCGCTCCACCGCAATTGAAATGTTGTCCCACATCATGATTTCAATGGCGGCTTGTTTGTTGCTGAGTTCTTGGCGGTGAACATAAGCGCTGACAAACTTGCCCTTGTACAAATGGATGCGGCCCCACTTCTCCGCCGCAGAAACATGAATCGAAACGCTTTTGGCTTCCCACTCCATCATCTGCAAAAAGCTGGAGAGCATCAGGCCGCGCAGGGTGCCGTTGACCAGGCCGACCATTTCTTTTTCGATGGCTTTGCTGACGCTCAAAGCGCTTTCGGGCGCGATGATCGGCAAGCTGCCAAAGCGCTCGAAGACCGCTTGAAAGTCGGCTTCGGGCCGGTCAGAGAGCAGCAAAAAGAAGGTGCGCGGCCAGTTGCGCTTGGCATGTTCGAGCAAGCTCTCGACGCTGCCCTCGAGCAAAGCGGGATCGAGCACCACCAAATCCGGCGGGAAGCTCTCGTAAGCGCTCATCACGGCGGCCACACTGCCCGTCGTTTCGATGCGCCACTTGACCGACTCACGGCTGTACCGCCGTAAATCTTTTTCGAGCTGCGGCGCTTGCTGGGTCAGCAGCAGCAAGAATTTTTTGGTTTCTACACGGGCAAGGATAACTTCACCTCCTTTGGCGGGGCCGCCGACACTAAGTTGGGGGGAAACGAAGTCGCTGACTTGAAGCACAGCAGCCCTCACTTCTTGAGATTGGATTGTAGAGCAGTGGCAAACGGCAAAAGGGAAACTTGCCAGAGTGAAGGCGGTTTTAGAAAACGCGGCTGGGAATGGGCGGCAGCAGGCTTCCCAGCGCGTGAGCAAGGTCTGAGATTCAGTATAAAAAAAACGCCTTACATGGCAATGACAAGCCCGACACGCAAAATGACTTTTGTTCAGCTGACAAACAGCGCTGCCCTTCAGCAAAAACGCTTGATGAATAAGGGCGCTCAATCACCCACCAGCCGCTCAACTGGCCGCTTACTGGATTTACGCTTTTGGTAAGGCCACCTGACAATGTTAAGCTTTTGTGAAGGCGTGCCCGTTTAGATTTTGGTTTGGCTGGGCTCCGATTTGAGTGGATTCTGGTTTAATTGGGCTTTGCTTTGCTGCTCCCCTCCTCTTCCCACTCGGCGCTGTCTTCATCTCCAAAGTCGTCGCCCAGTTCTGGCCCCGGAAGAGTCAGGCTAAAGGCCGCGCCGCCCTGCGGATGATTGCCACCGCTCAGCTCGCCGCCGTGCGCCTGGGCAATTTGGCGCGAGACGCTGAGGCCCAGCCCACTGCTGCCCGAGCCGCTGACGAACGGATCGAAAATGCTCTCGCCCAGCTCGGAGGGAAGGCCGGGTCCAGAGTCGCGCACAGTGAAGCGCACCTGCTGCGGCGTTTCGCTGAGGTCGATCTCCACCCAGCCTGCCGCTCCCGCCGCCCGCCGCGCATTGGCCAGCAAATTGCGCAGTGCCTGAGTCAGCCGGTCAGGGTCGCACAGCACCATGCCGCTTTGCCAGTCGCCGCTGAAGGTCGTGCCCGCCACCAAGCGGTCTAGGCGGCCCTGCAAGGTGCCAGCCGGAATGAAATGCCAGACCAATTTCATTTCGAGCTGACCGCGTGCCAGTTGCATCAAATCTTGGGTGGTGAAGGTCAATTCGTCAGCGACCAGCGCGGCGCGGGCCACGTCGGCGTCTCCGGTGCGCTGGGTGGCCTGACTGAGAGAAGCCCGCAGCACAGTCAGCGGAGCGCCGAGTTCGTGAACAATCTGCCCCAGAAGCTGCTTTTCGCGGCCCTGCTGCATTTCGATGCGGGCCAAGAGGCGGTTGATGGCGGTCAGCAGACGGTAGACCTCGTCTTGCTGCTGTGGGAGCGGAAGCGGCATGACCGTTTGGGCCGGATCAATGCGGTCAGCCAATTGAGCGGCGCGGCCCAACCCGCCCAGAGCGCGGCGGCCCACCAACCAGCCGAGCAGCATCATCAAAGCCGGCGCGGTCAAAACAGCTATCCACAGCAGCCGCCAGGCGCTTTGGCGGGCCTGAACCAGCGCGTCTTCAGGCAGGCCGACCCAGATAAAGCTCTTGCCGTCGCCGTAGCCTCTCAGCTCACGGGTGGCGGTGCGAACCAGCAAATCTTGAATCAGCACCTCTGTTTTGCCCCCGAAGGGAAACGGCGAGTTTTCGTAAACCTTTACACCCGCGTTGGCATATGTCACTTTGCCGCCGCTGTCCACGACCATGGCGTAACCGCCGCTGGGGGTGGCGGGCTTGCCCAGGCCGCTACTGCCACTGCCGAAGGCCTCAGCGAGTCGGTCAGCGCGTTCATCGAGGCGGGCCTGAAACTGAGTGTCGAGGTCGCTGAGCAGCTTGGCGGTAATCAGCGCACTGACCAGCCCCACCACCAGCAGCGCCAGCAGGGTATACAGCAGCGCCAGCCGGAAGCGCAGGGTGTGCAAAAAACGCAATCGGGCCGAGTCGGTCACGCGCCAAGTCTAGGGGGAAACGGTGAGACGCGCCTCACGGCGGGCCGGTCAGCGGTAACGGGCGATCCTTTCCACCAACAAATTGAAAAAGCCGTCGGCGTCCACCTTGAGGGCCACGTCTGCGTTCGGGGGCTGGCCGGTCACGCGCCACACGTCGCACACCGTCCGGCCTGCGCTGAGGCCATCCGAAATGTCAATATCTACCCGCATGGCCTGAACCTCAAACAGATCGGGCTCAATCAAATACGCCGCCGTCATCGGGTCGTGGAGCGCTCCGCCGTCCCAGCCGTAGCGCTCAAGGTGGTGCTCGGCAAAAAATTCCAGCAGCACAGCGGTGAACTCGCCCACTTTGGTGCCGAGCTGCCGGAAAGCCGCCACCCGCGCCGGATTGGCAACCGCTTGATGGGTGGCATTCAGGCCGAACATGGTCAGCTTGAGGCCCGTTTCAGCGGCGCACTCAAAGACGATCCGGGCGGCGTGCGGGTCACACAGGGCGTTGAACTCAGCGCTGGGCGTCCAGTTGCCAGTGTCCAAGCTGCCGCCCATCCAGACGACTTCGCGGATCAGCGGCGCGATATCGGGCGCGAGGCGCAGGGCCAGCGCCAGATTGGTGAGGGGGCCAGTCGGCAGCAAAGTGACTTGGTGGGGCCGCTGACGAACCGCATGGATGATGAACTCAGCGGCGTGCAGCGCTTCGGCTCCCCGCTTGGGCGTGGGCAGATCGGGGCCGTCGAGCCCGCTTGCGCCGTGAACCGACTCGGCACTCAGGCGCGGGACGACGAGCGGGCGGTCAGCGCCAGCATAAATCGGGAAATCTGCGCCCGAAGTCTGATTGATGAGTTCGCGCACCACCAGCGCGTTGTGGGTGGTGCGCTCCAGGCCCACATTGCCGTAGGTCGTGGTGACGCCCAGCACCTCCAGCTCGGGGCTTGAGCAGGCCAGCAAAATGTTGATGGCGTCGTCGTGGCCAGGGTCGCCGTCGAGAATGACCGGGCGGGGAGCAGCAGGGGGCGGCGTCATGCCAAATGATGGCACAGCGCCGCCCGGCTCCCGTTATGTCCGGCTCCCGTTATTTCACCTGCGGCAGCAGCTTATTGGTAAACAAGCTGTCAAAATCGAGCCGCTTCACCGCTTTGCCCTCCGGCGTCCGGATCGCGCCCGCCTTCAGCAAAAAGGCCGGATACGCCGTCCACATCTTCAAAGTCTGCTGGCCCCACGGCTGGCCGGACTGGGCGTACGCCTGATGGTTGGAGAGCCAGGCCGTTCCCTCGGTCAGCACCTTCGGATCAGGAAAGGTGCCCTTGGGAACGGCCCCCAGCATCAGTGCGGCAGCCTCGGCGGGGTGGCGCTCGGCGTAGGCGTAGCCGCGTGCGGTGGCCGCCAGAAAGGCCCGCAGCTTGGGCGTGTTGGCCGCCAGCCGCGCCGGATCAGCTACCAGAACCGGCGTGTAGTAATCCGGCACGCCGTAGGCGGTCAGCGAAAAGGTCCGCAGCGGCGTGCCGGCCAGCCGCGCTTCCACGCCTTCGGTGCCTTCAAAAATCCACATGAAATCGGCCCGCTTGGACAGCAGGGCGGGCAAACCACCCGCGCTCAGCACCGGGCTTTTGAACTGGCCCTGCCCGCCGTCGTTGCGAATCAGGCGCTGAATGATCGGGGTTTCGTACGGCGCACCGAAGGCCGCGTAAATCTTGCCGTCGAGTTGCTTGGGCCGCACCACCGCCGAACTCTTGAGCACCGCGAAGGCAGCGGTATTTTTGGCCAGAATAGCCGCGATACTGATCACCGGATTGGGCGAGGCGGCTGAGGCGGTCACGCTTTCCGCGCCGGAAATGCCCACATCGGCGCGGCCCGCCGTGACCAGCACTTCCGGCGAGGTGGAGGCGTAGGGTAAGACAGTGAGCTGCACACCCGCCGCTTTGTACCAGCCGCGCTGCTGCGCCACGTAAATGCCGATGTGGTTGACGTTGGGCGTCCAATCGAGCGCCAACGTCACCGGCAAGAGGGGCGGGGTGGTCTGGGCCTTGGCAGTCTGGGCTTGGCCGAGTGAAAGGCTCAGGCCGAGGGCCAGCGCCAACGTTTTGCGGATCAGGGTCATGGTGTGTTCCTTTTTGAGCTTCAGGATTGGTCGGACAGTGGCGGACGGCCCCGCAGAGCGGCGCGTTCCAGCAGCGAGACGAGGCCCACCAGCAGCACGCTGAACAGGGCGGTCAGGGCGATGGCTGCAAAAACCAGCGCAGTGGCGCGGGCGTTGGCACTGGTCTGAATCAGGATGCCCAGCCCGGCGTAGCCGCCGACGTACTCGCCCACGATGGCGGCGGTCACGGCGTAGCTGGCCGACAGGCGCAGGCCCGCGAAGAAAGCAGGCAGAGCCGCCGGAAAGCGCAGCAAAGCGTCACGCTGTGAGGCCGAAGCGCCGTAGCTGCGGAACAGGTCTTCGAGCTGGGGATTGGGCTGCATCAGGCCGCCGAGCGTGGACACCGTGATGGGAAAAAAGCAGAACAGCGTGACCATCACCAGCTTGGGCAGCAGCCCGAAGCCCATCCACACCAGCAGCAGCGGCGCGAGCGCGATCAGTGGAATGGTCTGCGAGACCACCAGCCAAGGCAGCAGGGTGCGGCGCAGCCCGGCGGAGCGCCGCAGCGTCAGCGCACAGCCCAGCCCCAAAATCAGCGCCAGCAGCAGGCCCAGCAGGGTTTCGGCTAATGTTTGCAGGGTGTGCATTGCCAAGATGTCGGCGTTGAGCCGCAGCGCCGCCCAGACCTGACTCGGCGCAGGAAGCAAGTTGGGCGCGACCCAGCCCAGCCGCGAGGCGGCTTCAATCAGCGCGGCGGCGGCGAGGCCCAGACCCACGGCGGGCAGCAGCCCAGTCCACTTCACAGGGAATTAAGTCCTTAAGCCGGCTTGCCAGACCGTGTCGTAAAACAATTTCTCGCAGTCGTAGGTTTGCGAAACCACCAGTTTCAGCGCTTCCACTTCGGCAGGGGTCTGGCACAGCCGCTCCAGCAGGGCCGCCTCGCCGCCGTTGACGCTTTCTTCCAAGTGGTCGTGCAGCGGAAAGAAAGCCACCTGCTCGTCGGTGAGGTGATAGTGGCGCTGCAAAGCTGGCCCGACCCGCTGGCAAATGGCGATGAACACGCTCTCGCTGGCGCTGAGGCTGGCGAGCATGCCCACAAAGCCGTGCCGCAGCAGCGCGTAATAAAAATGACTGGTCAGCGTCAGGCAACCGGCCAGCGTGATAATGTGCTCGAAGTCGGAGGGTGTCAGGCTGATGCCCGCGCCGAAATGCTGCAAGCTGCCCTGTCCGGCAAAGACCGCTTTGGGGTCGTGCTTGGCGCTCAGCGTCCGGTGGGCCGCTTCGTCGGGCGCGTGAGCCAGCAGCAGCGCTTCGAGTTGAGGTGAGTGCTGCACCAGCCAAGCGTCTTGCAGGGCAAAGACTTGCAGGTGGCCCAAGCTGGCCTGACCACTTTCTATGGCTCGCCAGAGCGGATGCTCGATGAGAGCTTGGCGTTTGGCCTGCAAATCGGGGCCGAGCAGTGCGGATAAAAAGGAACTTCCAGTCCATTCAATGGTGGTCTTTTGCATAAGCCTCCCCAGCTCTGGGAAGGGGCATGGACAACGCGCAGCGCGGCAATGGCGAAGTTGTCGTCACGCTCCCTCCGGCGGCGTTACCCGCGTCAGGTTCCAAGGGTTTGATCTCAGCCCGGGCTCCACTTGGCAGCCCGAGCACCCCCGGTGACACGGTCACGCTAGCACAGCCGGAGCGAGGCAATTAAACCAGCAGGACTGGTCAGTGAAGGCACAGCGAGTGGTGACTGAGCGCCACTGGATAAGCAGCCCGTTCACAATCCAGCTGCGCTGCGCCAGACTAGACCTCAGCCGATGCCTCTGCCCCACGCGCCCTTTACCCCCGCCCAACTCGCCGTGCGCCGCCGCGTCTGGGACGCGTTGGGCGAACTGTTTTTGGACACCGACACCCGTCCCAGTTTGCCGCTGATCGCCCACCGCTTGGCTGAATCCGGCCTGGACGAGGACGCGCTCGGTGAAATCTGGCACGAGGAGGTGACGCCCGCCCTGCTGTTCAATCTGACTCTGGTGGCTGGTGAGTGGGCCTACTTTGAGTCGGACTTCTTGGAGCAGCGGATCGTGCGTCGGCGGGCCGTCCGGCACCGGCTAAGGCGCTGGTCACTCTCAGCACTGATGCAGCGGGTCTGGAGCCGCGAAGTGGAGCCTGCTTACGCGGCGGCCATGCGGCTGCGGAGTGGTTTGCTGGCTCTCCCCGACGCTGAGCGCTCAGCGCGGGCCGCCGTCTGGCATGGGATGGCCCGCGCTTACTTCTGGCCTGAACTGCCGCCGCTGCCCACTTGCCCGGCCAGTGCCGCAACTCTCACAACCGTCTGGGCCGACTTGGAGCCCACCTTGCGCCCGCTGCTGCTGAAGAGCGAGAACCTGGAGCGCAGCGGCCAAGCCGTGCTGGCGCTCATCTCTTTGGCTTGAGAGAGGGGATAAAAGACAGATTGCTGTCTTTCTGTCTGATAGACTAAGCTATGCAAACCACCCTGCGAATAGACGATGACCTGCACCGCCGCGCCAAGATGGAAGCCCTGCGGCGCGGAATCACCCTTACCCAGATGGTTGAAGCCGGCTTAAAAGCTCAGCTTGTAGAAGAGAAAATGGCGTTCAAGCTTCACACCTTTTCTTCTGACGTGCCTTTTGATTTCACCCCCGAACAACTTAAAGCACTCATCAACGATGACAGCGAGCAAATCGCCAAAATGGGCCTTCTTCTTGAAGAAGAAACGCCGATTCAGTGAATTATTTGCTAGATACCAATATTTTGCTCTACGCTTTTCAAATCACCTCCCCGCAGCATCGCCGGAGTGTTGAGTGGCTCAAGCAAAAAACTGAAGCGGGAGAGGCCATTTACTCCTGCGGTTTGAATGAAGTGGCGGTAGCCCGCATTTCAACAAGGACGTTTCATACCCCTGCTGAAGACGTCTTTCTTTTTCTGGCTGATCTTCACGCCCTGCCCAATTATCAACACGCCGAACTCGGCAAGGCGGGCCTCAAGCGCTGGCGGGCCCTAACACTGAATCTCAATCTGACTGGCAATGAGCTCAATGACGCTTACTTGGCGGCGCTGGCATTAGAACGCGGCCTTACCTTAGTCACGGCTGACCGGGGATTTGCCCGTTTTGCAGGCGCGGGCCTCAAGCTGGAAGTGCTGGACTGAACCGCTGGAAGCTCAATCCGCTATCCTCGCGGCATGACTGCTCCTTCCCGCGTCCAGTACCGCTTTTTGCCTGCCCGCACCTTGCTGTGCGCCATTAACCGCCTGCGCCCAGCCCATTTGGACAACTTCGTGAATGGAGCCAGCCTCGCCCTCCCCACTGTCCTGACCGAGCAAGGCCTAGAGCAGCTCGGCCCAGTGGCCATCATCTACCACAGCCCCGTGACTGAGGAGAGCGACGGCCCGGTGGAAGTCTGCGTGCCGTATCAGGGCGAACTGAACGTGCCGAACGGACTGACCCAGCGCACCGACCCCGAACACCGCGAAGCGTTCTTGACGCTGACCAAGCGGGAGTTTATGGACTCGGCTTTGTTTGGCGCTGCCAGGCGGGAAGTCGAGCAGGCCGCCCGCGCCAACGGCGACGTGCTGGGACCGCTGCGCCGAATGGATTACGGCGTGTGGGCCACGCGCGGCGAGGACGAGGTGGTGGGCGAACTGGCGGTGCCGATGAAATGGTTTAACCAATTGCGGCCCGAATCACGCGGGCGGCTGTTTCCGTAAGAGTAGACCGAGTGACCGCCTTCTGGCTGGGTGCATACTGAGCCCAGAAACCGCCCAGCTCACCTCATTCGGCCCCGTCCAGGTGGGTCCAAGGAGAACGGTATGCGCCCCTCTGACCGCCCGGACACGCCAACCCTGATAGCCGTTTCGCTGCTGGTAGGCCTGCTCGGCAGCCTGATTCACGAGGGTCTGGGGCACGCCGGGCTGGCGCTGGCCCTCGGCGCAAGTCAGGTTTCGATTGGCAGCGCCGTGATGAATTACGACGAGCAGAGCGTGGGCGAGCTGGGCCGCCGATTGATCGCGCTGGCCGGGCCGCTCGCCAGCGCCGCGCAGGGGGTGGTCGGTCTGACCGCGCTGCGCCGCACGCCGACCATTGGCACGGCCTGGTATTTCTGGTGGTTGCTGGGTCACACTGGCCTCTTCGCGGCGGCGGGCTACTTGCTGGCGCTGTCGTTCGCACCGTTCGGAGACATAGACGCGGCGCTGCGGGATCTGCCGCTGGAACTGCTCTGGCGCACCGGCTCGACCCTGCTCGGCGCGTTTCTGGCGTACCGGGCGATGGTTCACGCGGCACTCACCCTCTCCGCACACCTGCCAGATGATGCTGGGGAGCGGTGCAACTGGACGCGGCGTCTCACCCTGATCCCCTACTTACTGGTGGGTCTGGTGGCAATGCTGGCGACACTGGCAGGCACCCGCGACCTCTTCTTGACGCTGGCCTCGGCGGGCGCGGCCAGCTTCGGGTCGGGCATTTTGCTGGTGTGGGTCAACTTCGTGCTGCCCCGGCTGCGGCGTCTACCGCCCCCAGGCGAGCCGCTGAGCGTGCCGCGCACTCCGAGCTGGCTGCTGATCGGCGGCGCGGCGTTGCTGGCCTGGGTCTGGCTGGCCAGTGTCTGAAATGCCCGGCGCTTGACTCGTCCCCTGGGGCAGGCTGCAAACTGCTCTTACCTCCGGAGGGTTAAGGATGCCGAACACGCCAACCCGCAGCAGCATGACGATTGGAGCGTTCTCGCAGCTCAGCCGCCTGAGCATCAAAGCGCTGCGGCTCTACGACTCACTCGGCTTGCTTCCACCGGCCTGGATCGACGCCGAGAGCGGCTACCGCTATTACGACCCCGCGCAGCTTGAGCGAGCCAGGCAGATCAGCTTGCTGCGTCAGCTCGACTTGCCGCTGAGTGCCATTGCCGAAGTGCTGGACGCCCCGAGCGCTGAGCGCCGGAAACGGTTTGAGCATCTGTGGCAAGGCGTGGAAGCCGCCCATACGCAGCGGCGCGAACTGGCCGAGTACCTACTGAGCCAAGTCTTCAAAGATCAAGACAGTACCGATCAAAGGAGCCTCGATATGACCCAGACTGCCATGCACATAGATCAGTCAGCCGACAGCAGCTTCACCCTTCAGCAGCGCTTCGTACCTCAGCGGCGCGTCGTCTCTATCACCCGCCGGGTCTTTGTAAATGATCTCAAGGCCTTCTTCGAAGATTCGGGCCGCGTGCTTGCCTTTGTAGAGCAGCAGGGTGCACAGATGGCCGGGCCGATGTTCGCCGTCTATCACGGTGAAGTCAACAACGACAGCGACGGCCCGGTGGAGATCTGCTTTCCGTACAGCGGTGAACTGGCAGCGGAAGGCGAGTTCGCCCTGCGTGACGAGAGCGCCCACCATGAAGCCTACGTCACCCTGACCAAAGCGCAATTCGAGTTTCCCCAGATTCTCAAGGCTTATGACGCGGCGCTCTCATACGCCCAGCAGCTCGGCGAGTGCAGCCAGTTCGCGCCGCGTGAAGTCTACAATCAGGACTGGAACATGGCTGGCCCGAATGATTTGGTGGCCGATGTGGCCTGGCCGTTCGTGCCCGAGGGTCAGGGCTGAGCGAACCGCAGGAGTTCTTGCGCCAGCACCACCTCCGTGCCCGCCAACCCCACCGACAGGAAGAGGGTGATGTCCTCTGGTCGGCGGGACGGCGGGTTCTGGACATACCCGCCGAGCGCCCGTACTGCCGCGCCGGAGAGGGCCCCCAATTGCGCCGGGCTGTCTGTGACGATCAGGGCACAGCGCTCGGCCAGTTCCGGCGGAAACTCGTGACGTTCTTTTTCCTTCGGCCCCAATGTGCAGACGTGCGTGCCGGGACGCACCCACTCGGCCCGAATGACAGGCTTGGCGCTGCTGGTCGCCAGGGTCAGCAACTCGCTCTCAGTACAGACCTGCTCGGCACTTGCGGTGGCTTTGGCGGGCAGACCCAACGCCATCAATTCCGCCGCCAGCTTCTCTCGGTGGACCGCGTCACGACTGTAAATCAAAATACGCGAGAGCGGGCGCACGGTGGCGACGGCCAGAGCGTGCGCCTTCGCCTGAATGCCGCTGCCGATCAGGCCCAACCTCGAAGCTTCGGGGCGAGACAGCACATCCGTTGCCACCGCGCCCAACGCTGATGTTCGCAGCGGCCCCAGGGCGCTTCCCACAATCACACCCTCCACCTGCCCCTGAGCGTTCCAGACGGCCACCAGTTGCTCCTCCAGCGGCGTTTCCACGTTGGGGTAAGCTCGGAAGCCGAAAGCGTCCGGCGTCTCGCCCACCGTGAAAGTCAGTCCAGCGGCTCTCAGACGCGGCGGGGCGGTCAGGTGTCCGGAAGCGTGCAACAGCAAAGCAGTCCGCATGGACTTTACCGCCTGGGCAACGGGAAAGCGGTAAACGTCGGCGTCGGTGAGAAGCTTCATCCCTTTGGGGGCCGGTGATATTGAGCGGGGCGGCCCTGCTCGTCCATCCAGACGATCCAACCGTTTTTAGAAGCGCCAGAAATATCGTCTGCCGCTGTGCTTGGCGAGGTGTACTCCACATTCTTGAGATAACGCAGCCGCCCGTCTTCTAGCAGAAGAACTTCACCCGCTTCCAACATGGTTTGACGGCGTTTGACTACAGATATGGCGTACTCCTTGACCTCAGCGGTGGTAATGCTGCCTGCCTGGATCACCCACTTACCCAGTTCGGGAAGATAAACTGCCTGAGCATCTGCTTGTCCGGGCCGGTAACGGAAGGCAATTTCGCTTAGCGCAGGCAGGGTAGGCGCATCTGACTTGGGCACAGAGAACTTGGCGACCTTGCTGGGCTGTGCCTTGGGCCGCCACTTGCTTTCTTCAGTTTCTAACTTCTTGGGTTCCACCGTGGCTGGACTGGGCAGCTGACTCTGCACCGCGCCCAGCAGCACGTCGCGCTCGGCCTCAGTGGTCAAGCCCATTTTGACCGCTGCCTCAGCCGCATTTTCAAAGGTGTCTATCCCATACTTTTTTTGAACATTTTCGACAATCGGACGCTTTTGCGAGTGAATTTGAGCGTCGTCGCGCCGCTTTTGCTGAGTCTGCTGGACTTCCAAGAGCCGAGTCTCAAACGCACCGCTCATCCAGCTTGCCGCGTCCAGCACGGCAGAGAGATCATCGGCGAACACCCCAGCAGCTTTCTGAACCAATTCGAGTTTCAAGACGATGCGCTCTGAATATGGGCCTTGCATGTGCTCGTCAATGACCACCCACACCCGGCCATCTGTCAGCAGCGCCCAGCGGATACCCTTGCCTCCTGCGTAGGAGGCGACCTGCTGATAATCCTTGTCGTGCAGGCCCACATTCATCCCTTTGAGTTCAAGCACGAATTGATGCTGACCCACCACCACCAGCAAATCGGGCCGAAAGCCGCCCTTGTCGGTTTCCTCGGGAATCACCTCCGCCGGATTCCAGATGTCGAAGCCCGCCGCTTGCAGGAGCGGTAGCACGATAGTCTGCCGCACCACCGCCTCACCCGGATTGGGGTGCAGCGCCAGCCAGTGCTGAATATTCTGAACGACCTGAGCTATACGCCCATGAACGGTTTTGCTGTGTTTGGCGGACATGTCTCAAAAGTTTAACGGAAGACCCGGATTCTCTTGCAATTTCCGGTGCCCGATCCTCTAGACTCTCCCCTATCATGCAACGACTTGCGACGCTCCTGACGTTCGCGCTGGCGGTTTCGGCTGCCGCCCAGAGCGCTCTCCCCGCCAATACCGTCCGCATTCACTACCAGCGTTCCGACACCCAGTACGACGCCTGGGGCCTGCACGTCTGGGAAGACACCAGCGCTACGGTGACCTGGGACAAACCCCTCAAGATTGCGGGCAAAGACGACTTCGGCGTCTACTGGGATGTGCCGCTCAAGCCTAACCCCGTCAAGCTGGGCCTGATCGTCCATTCCGGCGACAAAAAGGACGCGGACAAAGACCTGTTCATGAATCTGGGACTGGGCCATGAGTTGTGGCTCAAGTCGGGCAGTGCCAACGTGGCTTACACCAAGGCCGGGCCGTTCACCGTGGACGCGACTCAGGCGGTCATTGCTCAAGCCGCGCCAGCACCCGCGCCCACGGCTGCCGCAGCCACCATTCCGGCTGGTAACGCCCGCATCAACTATTACCGCCCCGACGGCAAGTACGACGGCTGGGGACTGCACGTCTGGGACGGCGCGAAAGCCCCGACCGAGTGGACCAAACCGCTGGCGCAGACCGGCAAAAATGATTTCGGGGTGTACTGGGACGTGCCCACTGTGGAAGGCTGGACCAAATTGAACTTCATCATCCACAAAGGCGACGACAAAGACCCCGGCCCCGACCAGAGCTTGCCCGCCAGCAGCGGCAATCAAGCCTGGATTATCAGCGGTAGCCCAGCGGTCAATACTGCCCGGCCCGACACCAGCGTGCGGCCCGTGGGCGACCTCAGCCAGCAGCAGGCGATCTGGCTGACCCGCGACACCCTCGCCGTCAAGCCCACGCTCTTGGCGAACGGTGCATTGCTCAACCTCTATTCCAGCACAGCGGGTGACCTCAAGCTGACCCCGGCGGGCGTCACTGGCGGCGAGAACTTGCCCCTGGTGCGCTCAGATGCGGGCGACCAACTCAGCGCGGTCCTCAAAACCAAGTACCCGTATCTGGCCAATTATGCGGTGGTCAAGCTACGCCCCGAGGATGCGGGCAAGGTGGCGGCGGCCCTGCGCGGGCAACTGGCGATCAGCAGCACTGGCCTGGACGACAAGCTGATAGACGCAACGGGCGTGCAACTCTGGGGCGCACTGGACGACTTGTTTGGTTACACCGGGCCACTGGGCGTGACCTGGGCGGGCAGCATTCCGACGCTGACGGTCTGGGCACCCACCGCGCAGGACGTCAAGGTGCTGGTGACGGTGGGCGGTCAGACCAAAACTGTTGCGATGAAAGCCGGAGACAAGGGCAGTTGGAGCGTGACCGGCGACGCGGGCTGGAAGAATGCCCCCTACCGCTATCAGGTCACGGTCTACGCGCCTACCACGGGCAAAGTGGAAACCAATGTCGTGTCCGACCCGTACTCTATTGGCCTGACCGCCGACGGGCAACAATCGCTCGTGACCGATCTCAGCGATACAGCACAGAAACCGGCAGGCTGGGACACCCTCAAGAAGCCGCTACTGAACTCGGTGGGCGACTTGAATTTCTACGAACTCCACCTGCGCGATTTCAGCGTGGCCGACGTCACCGTTCCCGCCGCTGAGCGCGGCACCTATCTGGCGTTCACCCAGCCGAACAGCGACGGAATGAAGCACCTCAAGGCTCTGGCCGACGCGGGCCTCAAGGCCGTTCACCTGCTGCCGACCTTCGACATCGCCTCGCTGCCCAAAGACAAAGCAAGTTGGAAAAGCCCCGGCGACCTCTCCAAGCTCCCGCCCGCCAGCGAGGAGCAACAGGCCGCCGTCAGCGCCGTCAGAGATCAGGACGGCTTCAACTGGGGTTACGACCCCTACCACTACATGACGCCGGAAGGTACTTACGCGGTTAACCCTGATCAGCGCACCAAGGAGTACCGCTCAATGGTCATGGCGCTCAACGCGGCGGGCCTGCGCGTCGTGCAGGACGTGGTGTTCAACCACACCGCCGCCAGCGGCGAGGCCGATAAGAGCGTGCTGGATAAGGTCGTGCCGGGCTATTACCACCGCCTCGACGTCAACGGCGTGGTCGCCAACTCGACTTGCTGCTCCAACACCGCCACCGAACACACCATGATGCGCCGCCTGATGATCGATACGCTGGTGCTGGAGGCCAAACAGTACAGGGTGGACGGCTTCCGCTTCGACTTGATGGGCCACCATCTGGTCAGCGACATGCAGGCCGCCCGCGCCGCGCTGGACGCTTTGACGCTGGCCAAAGACGACGTGGACGGCAAGCAGATCTACCTCTACGGCGAGGGCTGGGACTTCGGTGAGGTGGCTGGGAACGCACGCGGCGTCAACGCCACCCAGGTCAATTTGTACGGGCAGGGCATCGGCACCTTCAACGACCGGATTCGGGACGCGGTGCGCGGCGGCAATCCGTTCGGCGGGCTGCAAGATCAGGGCTTCGCGACGGGGTTGTTGACCCTGCCCAACGGCCAGCCGCAGAACACAGACAAGGCGAAACTTCTCAAACTCACCGATCAGATCAAAGTGGCTCTCAGCGGCAACTTGCGCGACTTCAAGTTCGTGGACAATACGGGCAAAACCGTGACCGGAGCGCAGGTTCCTTACGGCGACGCGCCCACCGGCTACGCGGCCAGCCCCCGCGAGACCATCAACTATGTCTCGGCACACGACAACCAGACGCTGTGGGACGCGGTGCTTCTCAAAGCGCCCCTGAGTGCCACCACCGCTGAGCGGGTCAGGATGCAGAATCTGGCCTACAGCTTGGTGCTGCTGGGTCAGGGCATGCCGTTCATCCACGCGGGCGACGAACTCTTGCGCTCAAAAAGCTTTGACACCGACAGCTACAACAGTGGCGACTGGTTTAACGAAATCGCTTGGACGGGAGCCGACAACGGCTTCGGGCGCGGCCTACCCATCGCCGAGAAAAACAAAGACCAGTGGAACATCTACCGCCCGCTGCTCTCCAATGCGGCCCTCAAGGTGACGGCGGCTGACCGGACGCGGGCCTCAGACAACTTGCGTGAACTGCTGAGCATCCGCAATTCCAGCCCACTGTTCCGACTGCCCACCGCTCAGGCTGTGCAAAATCAACTGAGCTTCCTGAACGCTGGCCCCGCGCAGACGCCCGGCATCATCGTGATGAAGCTCAGCGGCGGGACTGCGCCGTACAAGAGCGTGCTGGTGGTGTTCAATGCCAGCAATGCGGTCTACACCCTCAAAGACGCCAGCCTGACGCCGCTCAAGCTGGACTTGCATCCAGTCCTGAAAGCCAGTTCGGACGCGGCGGTGAAGCAGAGCACCGCCAGCGGCGACACGGTGAGCGTGCCGGGGCTGACGACGGCGGTATTCGTCGGGAAGTGATCGGAGCAAGGTGAGTTGGCGGCAAGGCTGACCAAGCGCCTTGCCACCAAGCTGAATTCGGCTCAGCGGTGTCTGGGCGTTGAACTTATTTCCTGACGCTCACGCTGTACGCCTGGAAACTCTCGTTACTCAGCACGGTGTTGCCGCGCAGGACGATCAGAGAGGAGTTTTCAAAACTCAACTTGACCAGGTAGGTGTAGCCGCTTTTGTACCAGCGGTATTCGTTGCCGCTGTGCTGGCCACCCGTCAGGTACACTCCCGGCGTGCCGTTGTGATTGGTGCTGGCATACGTCACCTTACCCTGATGCTCCCAGATGGTGACGCTGTGCAGGGCCGTGGCTCCGACGAAGGCCGCCTGCGGCTTGTAGCGGCACCGGAAGGTTCCGGAGGGAACTTTAAACTCAAGAATATGGGTCATGCGGTACTGGGGATCACGGGCGTTTTCCACGTTACTCGAATGGATGAAGAAGGTCGGTGCATCGCGCACCGGCATAGCCGAGGGGGTGAGTGCGGTGTAGAGATTGCCTGCGCCCGCGTCGCTGGGGCCGAGCTGATAATCCTGAACGCTGTAATCACTGCCCGCCCATTCCAGCAACTTGACCGGCTGAGTGACCGGTTGGGCCGCGCCACCGGTGCCCTTGGGCTGGGTCACGGCCAGCACCCGGCCCGGTGCATCGCACCAGAAGGCGGCAGGCTCAAAGCCCAAGAACCTGACATAAGATTTCATCTCATAGCCCTGTGCGGTGGTAGGCGAGGCGGCGGCGAGCGAGGCAGCGGCCAGCAGAGAAAGCCAGAGGAGTTTCATAGCCTCAGCCTGATCTTCTAAACTGAGCCGAAGCTGACGAATCGCCCAAGTCTTTACTGCTTTTTGTAGACCAGCCGGGTCAGTGAGAGAGCGGGCAAATCCAGAGTGGCGGACAGCGGCAGACGGATCATTTCGTTTTCGTCGTCCACTGTTTTTTGGGTAAAGGTCTTACCGCCGACGAGCTGATAGCCCGGCAGCGCGGCGGTGAGCGAGTGCGCCTCAGCGGCGGTATTCGTCACCAGCACGGTCAACAGTGGTCCGTCCTGCGCCGCGTGGGTCCAGAGGGCCGGGTTGTCGCTGCTGATGGGCAGCCCGCTTCCGGTAAAAGCGTGAAGCTGCTGGAAGGCGTAGAGGGTGGGCCTCGGGATGCCCGCCAAGTCCACCAAGCCGTGCCCGCCGGTGGCTTGCAGCGCAAAGTAAGCGGCCACCGACGCGCCATTCTCGGCCAGCCGCAAGGTGGCTTCAGCGGCCCACAGCGCTCCGACTTGGTCACTCAGGTGGCGCGGGCGACCCGACACGTACGACAAGCTGTATTCGGTGACGCCCAGCGGCGTGCGGCGGGTGTAGCCCAGCGGGTTGCCGCTCTGGCTGTCCATCAGCGCCCGAAAGCGCTTCACGTCGCGGTCAATCACTGAAACGCTGGCCAGCGCGTCCGCGTCGCTGGACAGGCCGTCGGTGGGGTATTCGTGCCAAGTCAGCAAGTCCACGATGTCACCGCAGCCCTTGACAAACTGCTCCAGAAAGCTGGCGGCTTTATCGCCGGTATTCGACACTGCTGGCCCCGCGAACTTGGCGGACGGGTCGACCTGCAAAATGGCCTGACGCTGCGCCCGGAAGGTGGCGCAGTAGCGCTGAGGCGTCCAAGTCACGTCGCCACGATTGACCGAATACAAATCAGGTTCGTTGCCGATCTCCCAGTACGCCACCTTGAGATTGGCGGCCTGCGCGTCCTTGGCGGCTTGAGCAGCGTCTTGAGGTTGGTTTTTGGCTCCCGGCTTGCCGCCGAACACGCGGGTCTGCACCATCAGGGCAGGCGGGGTCGGGCCGGTGGTCAGCAGTTCCAAGTTGGATTTGAGCGGCACCAAACTGGCCGCCGTCAGGTCATTCTCGTCGCCTACGTTGCCGCCGGGAAAGCGCAGGAGAGTCGGGGCCACGCTCCGCAGGTCTTTTTTGGCTTCCACCACCGGCATCCAGTTGCCGTAATTGAAACCGCCGATCACGCTGGGCGGCAGCGGCATCGGCGTGCCGCTGCCCAGCACCAGTGTGGCGGGCGCGGCAGCGGCGAGGCCCAGCGAAAGAGCAAGCAGCGCGGAGAGTCGAGCATTGAGCAACATGACCCAACTATAAGCACAGCGGTATAGGCACAGTAGCGTAAACACAGCTAAATCAGGCGAGTTTGTACGCCTTGACTTTTCTGGCGGCGCGGCGCAATGTATAGAAACACGATAGAGCGTTTCGATATCACGTTCCGATCAAAGGAGATTCCGCTTATGTCCAGTTCCGTACCTAACTCGCCCGACGCCAATTTGCTGCGCGGCCACCTCGACCTCATTTTGCTGAGCATCATTCAGGGGCAGCCCAAATACGGCCTGGAAATCAGCAAGCAGGCGCAGGAGCGCACCCATGGCTACTTCGATTTGAAAGTCGGCAGCTTGTATCCGGCGCTGCACCGCTTGGAAAAAGCCGGATTCGTGCGCGGCGAATTTCAGCCGGCTCCGCGCAGTGGCAGCCCCGTCAAGGTCTACGCCCTGACCGAAAGCGGCGAGCGCGAACTGGAGGCCAGGCGGCGGGAGTTTGAAACGTTCAGCAAGCAAGTCGGCAAGTTGTGGCAACTGGGTTCGTCAGAACTGGGAGGCACAGCATGAAGCAGACCGAGCGGTATTTGAGGACGGCCACGCAGGGACTGTGGGGCCGGGCGCGGCGCGAACTGCGAACCGAATTGCAGGGGCACATCAACGAGCGGATGGCCGAGTTCCGGCTGGGCGGTCTGAGCTCCGAAGATGCCGAGCGCCAAACCTTGCGCGAACTCGGCACGCCCGTGCGGGTCAGCGGCGGAATGCTGGGCGTTCATACCGTTCCGGCACTGGGCAAAGCGGGTGCGCTGAGTTTGCTGCTGGCGACGACCCTGCTCACCGCCTTGCCGCAGGGGTTGGCACAGGTCAAAAGTATTTACGGCAGTTCCCCAAATACTGGGGAAACCAGCTACTTGGATTTTGAACAGCTGAAGGCAGCCATCGAGAAGGCGGGTGGGGAACTCAGCGGCAAACCAGACAATGCCGTTGTCACGGTGCCAGGTGCGCCGCGTGCCCATTATCCGCTCAACACCATGAACTGGCTAGGAGCGGCTCTGGTACGAGAGAACAAAACTTATCTGAATACTGACCTGCTTATTGGTGGGATCCTCAGCTCCGGTGCAGATTTACGGATTTTGGGTTGGAAAAATCCCACTTTGAGAGCTGGCAAAGCCAACATTCAACTTGAGACGGATGATCAGCGGGTCGTGAGTGATCTGTACACCAATACGTTCGACGGCGACACTGCCTTTAGAGGCGACGGCATCAGCTGGGGTTTTGCTTTGAAGGAGGGTACGGGAAAAGCACTTGGCTTCACCGGGCAATTTAAGAAAGGTGGTGTGTATGCGCTGGTGCTCCCGAAGCTGACCTATTGGACTTCGCTAGGATCGAGTAACAGCCCGCAGGATGGATACGTCATCTTGGGCAGTAGCATTAACCAAGCTCAAACAGGGAGCGTTGCGTTCCAAGTGAGTGACGTCAAGCAGCCGTTCAAACTTTATTCCAGTGTCAGGGATTTTCAGGCCGCACTGGATCCTTACCGCACCATTGCCACTGCCCCAGTCGCCTCCTGGGACGCCACCCACCCCGCCCCGGCGCTGATTCTGGAACTCAGCGGGCATTTCGGGCCAGATGCTTATAGCGTCGTGCCTGCTCAGTCGGTGCGGCGTCCTTAAAAATTCGTTTAACTCCATACTTTGACCACCCTCTCGCGTCTGCGCAGAGGGCGGTGCCGTTTTGAAATTTGTCAAATATTGTTTGCGGCTCAGCGCGTCAGGCGGGCCAGCCAACGTGCCGCCAAGTCCGGTTGTCCGTCACGTACACTCGGCCCGCCGGTCAAGCGCAAATAACCCGCCAGCGGCTGCTCCGGGTCGCTGCCGAGCAGTTCGGCGTCCAGCAGATCAAGCTCAGCTTGAAGCGCTCCCGGCAAATCTGGCCCCGCGACGGCCTGTCCAAAACGGAGGTACGCTTCGGGCTTGGGCTGGCCGCGCAGCACCACCCGGAGAGCCACCGGAATCAGCGCCGCGCCGGAAACCCCCGCCAGCCACGCCGCGCCCGCTTCTATGCGCCGCACCTCGCCGAGCGGTTCCAGACGGCCTTCGGGAAAAACAACCACCCAGTGTCCAGTTTTTGAGGCTCTTAAAGCGGGCCGCAGTTCGTGAGCGCCAATGGCACCGACGAGGCGCAGAAACGGAAAAATAGACAGTTGCCGCTCGGTCATCAGCACGCAGAACGGTTGGCCGAGTTGCCAAGCCACTTCGCGCAGCACGTATCCGTCCCACCATGAGTGATGCGAAGGGGCCAGCACCGCCGCGCCTGACGGCACCTCGCCGCGCACCCACACGCCGCGCAGACCGCTTCTGATCTGAGCGCGAATGGTGCTTCTGAGCATCCACTCAAAAAAGTCAGGTGGGTTGGTCATGTGATCTCACGCGTTTGGCCGAGGCTGCACTGTTTCTCAGGACTGCCCAGACTGCCGCGCCCATCGCCACAGCGGTCAAAAGGGCCGCCAACGGCAAGCCGAGCAGCAACAAACCGAACGGCAAGAAAGCAGCTTCGATCAAGTAGGCGAGGCGGAAATCAGCGGGGAGAGAGGCCTGCGCCTTGCCTGCGGCCTGATACAGTTCCGGCGCAATCTTGCCAAAGGCCCACACCAACCCCGCGCCCACCGCCCACCAGCCCACGAAGTTCTGAATCGGCGCTCCAGCCCACAGCGCTCTGGCGTCACTCCAAGCCCAAAAGCCCTGCGCCGTCATCAGCGGCTCCAGGCCGATGTCCCACGCCACCAAGAGCAGGCCCGCCAGCCAAGCGCGGCCCCTGGTCAGCAGCGCTGCCGATAAAGTCATGGCAAACCAGCCCAGCGGCACCAGCAGCGGCACGCTCAGCAAGGTGAGGCCCGGTGCGCCCGCATAGCTGTAACTGCCAAACGGAAAGCCGGTGCGCGTGCCCAGCACTTCCACGCCCAGTCCGACGCCAAAGGCCAGCGCCGCCAGAATCAGCGATTTAGGGCCGACTTTTTGCCAGGCCCAACTCAGGCCCGCCAAGAAGAGCGCCCCGGTACTCAGCGTGCCGAGGAGTGGGAAACCGTCCGGCCACAAAGGAACCGGAATTTTGAGCAGCACGTACAGCAGCAAAAAGCCCTGCCAAGGCTGAAACACCCGCTTGAGAACGTTGACCCGCGTGAGCGCCACCGGATGCAAAAAGGCCATCAGGCCCGTCGCGATCAGCAAGTTGGTAATGAGGAAAAAGATCATTTCCTCAACGGGCAAGACCCCGCCCAGATTCCAACCCAGCGTGTAGCGCGGCGAAATGCTCCAGATGCCCTGCGAGATGGCAAAGAGATCGGTGGCCCACAAATACAAAGTCGGCGGGATGGTCGCCAGCCAAAACAGGCGCGGCCTGCCCATCACCAAGTCGCCGCCAAAAGCCGACAGCCCTGCCAAGACCGGAGCGGCCCACGCCAAGATCAGCCCCATGTAGAAGGTCGGCTCGAACCTCAGCATCACCACGCCCGCAAACGCCACACCCAGCCACAAGCCCGCCAAGCCCCAGCGCGTCAGCAGCGGCGCGGCAGAAATGCGCGGCGGGCCGGAGCGGCGCAGCAGGAAGTACAGCCACAGCCCCGTGATCAGCGTCTGCAAAGCGAAGAAAGCGTATTCCTCGTAGGGCACGTAGAGCAGGCGGCCCAGCACTCTCTCCGGCGGATAATTCCAGACCTGCTTGAACACCAAGTAGTTGTCCCAAGGCGTCGTGTACAGCATGGGAATCAGCGGAAACAGCAAGAAAGTCGTCCAGGCCCATTTGTTTTCAGGTCGGAACTCTCCCGCTACCGGCTGCCCCTGACGGGTTTGCCACCACGTCAGGGCGATCAGCAGCAGCAGCGGCGGCAAGATGAAGGTGAGGTGGTACTGAAGGTAAGTCATGGCAACAGAGGGCAGCCGCTCCGCTCATTCACCCCCGCCGCCTTCATTTGCCCAGCCCCCAGACCTTGCGCCGCGTCATGTCGTGAATCAGCACCCGCGCCGCGTTCCTTCCCGACGCGCCCATGATGCCGCCGCCGGGGTGGGTACTCGCGCCGGTCAGGTACAGCCCCTTGACGCCCGGCCATTTGTACTGGCTGGCCTGCATCCAGGGCCGGAACGAAAACATCTGGTCGAATGACATCTCCAAGTGCATCACGTTGCCCCGGTGCAGGCCCAGATTGCTTTCCAGCCACTGCGGCGTCTGAACCAGTTCGCCCACGATCATGTCGCGTGTGCCGGGCGCGTAGTGCTCGAAGGCGGTCAAGATGTTGTCGCGGGCCTCGGCCACCCGGCTCTCCCACGTTCCAGACGCCAACTCATACGGGTAATACTGCGCCCACAGCCACAGCACGTCGCAGCCGGGAGGGGCCAGAGCGTCGTCCACCGCGCTGAAACTCATAGCGATGATGGGCGGGTCGGTGGTGGGTTCTCCGGCCAGGTATTCGCCGTAAGCCTTCATCAGTTGGCGCTCGTTTTTGATCAGCAGGCCCAGCGCCACCCGTGAGTCCGGCTCGGTGTGATTGCGGTATTTGACCTTGCCATTGAGGGCCAGCCGCAAAATCATGCCGAAGCCGTTGCCGACGCGCACCCGTTTGGCCGCTTCCGGCACATATTCATCGGGCAGAGCGGCGGCAGTTGTTAGGATGTGGCTGCCTGCCACCACCGAGCGGCCCGTGAAGCGGCTGCCATCTTCGAGTTCAATGCCGGTGGCCTTTCCGTTTTCCACCAAAATGCGCTTGACGGGGGCGTTGACGAACACCTGCCCACCGTTTTCTTCAATCGCCAGCCTGAGCGCTTTGGTCAGGCCGCCGCTGCCGCCTTTGGGCCGCGCCACGCCGCCCTGGTGGTACAGCGGGTGCCACAGCAAAAAGGGAGCGCTGAGCGGGTCGGACGGGGGCGGGCCGGACTGGGCGGCCATCCAGGTCAGCGGCGCTCTGACCCGTTCTTCGCTGAACGTCTCGCGGGCCACGTCGCCGTAGGGGCGCAAAATGGTGGCGAGTTGCTTGCTCATGTCGCGGCCCTTGCCGCTGTTGACCAGCATCTTACCGAGTTCCAGCGGGCCGGGGGCAGAGTTGAATAGGTCGGCCACCGCATCGGCGAACGGCGTCCAGTCGTTTAGGAATTTACGGTAAGCGTCACCCTGTTTGGGGAAAATCTGGTTGAGTTCGTCGATGGTGCGCTCGGCGTCACGGTACATGAACCAGGGCGTTTCACCGTCTGAGGCTTGAAACATCGGATCGACTTCCAAGTAGTGCAGGCCGTAACGGTTAAGTTCCAGTTCCTGCACCACCTTGGTCATCCGAATCAGAATGTGGGCGCTGCCGCCGTAGTCGAAGCGGTAGCCGGGCACCAGTTCTTCGGTGCTCACCGCTCCGCCGACGATGTGCCGCCGTTCAAAAACGCCGACCTTGAGGCCCGCTTGCGCGGCATACGCCGCTGTCACCAGGGCGTTGTGACCCGCGCCCATCACCAGTACGTCAAAATCGGGCATCTGCTCATTATGCCGTGAGGGGTGTGGGCACAGAAGGTCAGAAGTCTTGCGGTTGTTCGTCAGCACGCCTTTGTCAGAACTGGGCCAGAGCCGGCGCGTTAAGCTCTTGTCATGTTCGGACGCCGCGTTCCCGTCAAGTATGTGCTGCTGTTCAGTGTGCTGTTGGCGCTGGTCTGCGGCGGTATTGCCATTTACTTCGCCCAACAACGCAGTTGGATCGCCACCGCTCTGCTGGGCGTGCTGGCCATCTGGTTTGCCGTAGACGCCCTCCGCGCCTGGAGCTGGAAGAAGAAGTAAGCCCCAGAGCGCCTAGACTGCACTGATGAGATTGCACTGATGAGATTAGGCCCATGAGCGGCGTCATCTGGCTGGCTTTAGACGGCGTGGGCCACCCCGAAGACGCGCCGAGCGGCTCGGTCTGGGAACAAGACTTACCCACCCTGCGCCCCATCATTGACGCTGGGCTCGCGCTCGACACCACTTTAGGCGTCGCGGGCCTGCCACAGTCCGGCACCGGCCAGAGCTGCTGGCTGACCGGACAAGACGCGGTGCGGCGGATGGGCAAAGGCGGCGCGGGCGAACACTTCGGGCCCCACCCCGGCCCCACCCTGCAAGCCCTCCTGCGTGAGTCGGCGCTGCCGGTACGCTTAAAGCAGGCGGGCCTGAGCGCGGCGCTGCTCAACTTTTATCCGCAAGGTTACTTTGCCGCTCACGCCAAACGCCCCCGCTACGGCTGTTTTCCGTTCAGCTTTTTGGCGGCAGGCTTGGCCCTCAATCCGCCCGACTTGCCCAGCATTTCCCCGACCTTGGGCCTGCGTTACGGCTCACCGTGGACAGCCACGCAGACCTTGAGCGAGTTGGCTCACGCGGGCGAAGAAGTGGCGCGGGCAGCCCAGCACCGCGATTTATTGGTGCTGGATTTGTGGCTCAGCGACCTGCTCGGCCACGAAGGCAAACCGGACGCGCCGCCGGAACTGGGCGCGGCGGGTCGGCGCTACATGCAGCACCTCGACGCTTTTTTGGGCGGCGTCCTCGGCGCAGGCGGGCGGGCCGTCATCAGCAGCGATCACGGCAACTTTGAAGATTTGCGCGTCAAGTCGCATACCACCGCGCGGGTGCCGTTTGCGGGCAGCGGCGTGGACTTGGGCCGTCCCCGCGACATCATGCAGGCGGGAGCAGTGATGGCCGGTTGGTTCGGGCTGCTTGAGCGGGTAGGCGGCTGACAGGGGAATGCAAGACGCCTTTTCATAAACTGTTTTTGCCGTTCAGGCACCTTCAAAAAGTCAGCCCTGCGGATTTGAGCTGAGTCACCGCTCCTGACTGAGCGCCGCATCCACCCACCGCTTCCGCTTCTGCGAGTTGCCGTGATCTGGGCGTCATGTTGCGTGAGAATGACCGAACTTGAAATGGTTTTCGACCAAGGAGAAACATGACTGTCAATGAACATGCTGCGTTCCATTTGAGTTCTCGCCGCAGGGCCTATTTCGTTCTGTTATCGGCTGCACTTGTTTACGGCGCTGCCCAAGCTGAAAGTGCCACAACCAAAACCACCGCCGTCAACACCGCTTCGCCGATGACTTGGCAAGCCGTTCAGCAGCAAAGCGATAAAAACCGAGTCAAAATTGGCGTTACCTTTGACAAAGTCGACGCCGACGGCTACATCATCCTCAAATACGGCTCGGTCATGCTCAAAACCCGTTTGGCCGGCGTCAAGGTCAGAACCGCTTTGGCAGGCGTTTTGAACATGTACGTGCCGGAAGGAGCCAGAATCCAAGCTGAAATCGTGGAGAAAGGCAAGATTCAAAGCGTAGTGCTGTGGAAAAACGGCAAGAATCTCAACGAGCAATTGATGATGGACGGCGTAGCGGTAGGCATTCGTTAAGGCCAAACAAGCCAACCCCCGCCATCTGGCGTATGCGTCATTTACGCTCTAGGCGTAGTCTAAACAGATGTCTGCGCCCGCTGCTTCTTCCGCTCCAGCCCTCAGAGTGCTGGGAACTTATCTGCTGCCGATGTGGCCGCGTGTACTGCTGCTGGCCGCCCTGCTGATCGGCAGCGTGCTGCTGACCCTGACTTTGCCGCAACTGATCGCCCGTTTTGTCGATACGGCGACGGCGGCGCTCGGCAAAAACGGAGTGGGCCTGGGCGCTTTACCCAGCCTGACCCGCCTGAGCCTGAGCTATATCGGCGTGGCCCTGGTGGTGCAGCTGCTCTCGGCGGGCGCAACTTATCTGGGAGCCATCATCGGTTGGAGCGCCACCAACCGCCTGCGCAGCGACTTACTGGCCCACCTGCTCTCGCTGGACATGAGCTACCACAAAGAGCGCACCCCCGGCGAAATGATCGAGCGCATCGACGGCGACGTCACAGCGCTCAGCAACTTTTTTTCGCAGTTCGCGGTGCGGGTTTTCGGGGCGGCTTTGCTGCTGACCGGCAGTGTAGTGATGTTTTTCAGAGAAGAAGCCTGGCTGGGCCTCGGCGTGCTGGCTTTCGTGGCGCTGACGCTCTACGGCATGAACCACGTGCGGCGGCGCGGCATCGAACCCACCCGCCACGAGCGCGAGGGCAGCGCCAAAATGTTCGGTTTTATTGAAGAGCGCTTGTCGGGCTTAGACGACGTGCGCTCACTCGGCGGCGGCGAGTACACCCTCCGCAAGTTTTTGGGCGTGCAGCGCGGCTATTTTCAGCGGCTGATGACGGCGGGCGTCGAGCGGACAGCGGTCTGGCAATTCAGCATGCTGATGTTTACCCTCGGCTACGTCGGCGTCATCGGCGCGGCGGTGGGCCTGTACGGCTCGGGCGCGATCACCATCGGCACGGCGCTGCTGCTCTACCAGTACATGAGCATGGTCGAAGAGCCGATTGACCAGCTTACCCAGCAGCTTCAAGACGTGCAAAAAGCCGGGGCCAGCTTGCTTAGGGTCGGTGAAATCCTGAGCCTGACGTCCGCGTTGCCGTCCGGCACACAGCACTTGCCCGCCGGAGCACTGTCCCTGGAATTCGAGGACGTGTCGTTTGCTTACGAAGGCGAGGACGACGCCCGCGTGCTGAGCCACCTCACCTTCACGCTCAGCGCGGGCCGCACCCTGGGCTTACTCGGACGTACCGGCAGCGGCAAATCCACCCTGACCCGCTTGGTGTCGCGCCTCTACGATCCGACTTCCGGCCGCGTCAAGCTGGGCGGCGTGTCGACTGTGGACGCCGATCTGACCTCGCTGAGAAGCCGAATCGCGGTGGTGACTCAAGACGTGCAACTCTTTCAAGCTTCGGTGCGTGACAACCTGACTTTTTTCGACGCCCACATCCCCGACGAGCGGGTGCGGGAAGCGCTGGCCGAAGTCGGCTTACTGGGCTGGGCTGAGAGCTTGCCCGAGGGCCTGAGTACCCGTTTGCCAGCCGGCAGCTTGTCGGCGGGCGAAGCGCAACTGCTGGCCTTTGCCCGCGTGATGCTGCAAGACCCCGGCGTGATTTTGCTCGACGAACCCAGCAGCCGCCTCGATCCGGCCACCGAGGCCCGCTTGACGGCGGCCATGCAGCGCCTCCTGACCAGCCGCAGCGCCGTCGTGATTGCCCACCGCCTCGACACGGTGGCCCGCGCCGACGACATTTTGGTGCTGGGCGCGGGAAAAGTGCTGGAATTTGGCGCACGTGAGCAACTGGCCCGCGACCCCAACAGCCAGTACGCCAAGCTGCTGGCCGCCGCCCAGTACAGCGAACTCGACGACTTGCCCGACGATTTGGCTGCCGAAATCCGTGAGGTGCTGGCATGAGCGCTCCCGCTTCTTCCAAAGTGGCCTCTCCAACACTCGCCACCTCCCCGACAGCTGCCGAAGTCCCGACCCTCAAGCTGATGCGCCGCTTGTTTGCCTACAAGCCTGCGCTGTTTGCCTTCAACGTGGCGGCGTGGAGCAGCTTTCACACTTTGCCCGCCATTTTCAGCTATTTTGTCTCAAGAATTTTTGCGCACTTGGGCGAGGCCCAGACTTTAGGAAACGGGGCGCTTGGCAGCGCGGGCCAAGCAGCCTCGGTTCGGCAAACCGCGATCACGGCGGCTTGGCTGGCCGTCGCGTACTTCGCCGCCGCCCGCTTTGCCCGCTTCGGGGTGTTTTACTTCGCGGTTCGGGCGTGGTTTAAGATTTGGTTTACCTTAGACGCTTTACTGCGCCGCAATTTGCTGGCCCACCTGCTGCTGGCCTCCGGTTCGCGCCGCCTCCCCGACACCCCCGCCGAGGCGGTCAGCCGCTTCCGCGACGACGTGGACGACGTAGCCGCCAACACCGAAGCCTGGATAGACGCAGGCGGATTCCTGCTTTACAGCATGATTGCCATCACCTTGATGTGGCAAGTCGATTCCACCATCACCTTGGTGATCTGCGCTCCGCTGCTGCTGGTCATCGTTTTCGTGCAGCGCCTCACGCCGCAGATTCGCAGTTACCGCCGCCGGATGCGTCAGGCCACCGCCCGCGTCACCGACTTTATCGGCGAAACGTTCGGGGCCGTCAGCGCCGTCAAGCTCTCGGCGCGTGAGACGCAGATGGTGGGGCACCTCAGCGACTTGGGCGAAACCCGCAAGGCGGCGGCGCTGAAAGACGTGCTGCTGACCGAGCTGATCAAAGGCGTCAACATCAACATGATCAACCTCGGCGTGGGCGCGGTGCTGCTGCTGGGCGCAAACCTGATTTTAGGCGGGCGGATGACCATCGGCGATTTCGTGCTGTTTTTCGCCCTGCTGCCGCGCCTGACCGGCTCGATGGGCTACTTCGGCGACATGATCGCCCGTCACCGCCGCACTGGAGTCAGCTTTGAGCGGATGCAGCGCCTCCTGCAAGACGCGCCGATGAGCGAAATGGTGGCCCACCACCCGCTCTACCTGGACAACAAGCAATTGGAGGGCGGGCCGCCGGCCGTGCCCCCACGCCGTGAAGCCGCGCCGTTTGAGAGCTTGCAGGTGCGTCACCTCAGCGCCGTGCATGACAGCGGGCGCGGCATACTCGACGCTTCGTTTGACCTCAAACGCGGCGAATTCGTGGTGATCACCGGACGCATCGGCAGCGGCAAGAGCACCTTGGTTCGCGCCCTGCTGGGCCTGATTCCGGCGGGCGGCGAGATCACTTGGAATGGGGACGTCGTCAGCGATCCCGCTTCATTTTTTGTGCCGCCCCGCAGCGCTTACACCGCGCAGTTGCCGCAACTGTTCAGCGACAGCCTGAGAGACAACGTGCTGATGGGCGCACCCGACGAAGACGGCAGCGCTCTGGCACAGGCGCTTAAATTGGCCGTCATGCAGCAGGATTTGAGCGAGTTGCCGCAGGGCTTATCGACCCAGGTCGGAGCGCGGGGCGTCAAATTGTCGGGCGGGCAACTCCAGCGCTCAGCTGTGGCGCGGATGCTGGCGCAGCAAGCGGATCTGCTGATCTTTGACGACGTCTCGAGCGCCCTCGACGCCGAAACCGAGCGCCAACTCTGGGCGGGCTTGGCGGGCGAACTCCCCGACGCCACCTGCTTGGTTGTCTCGCACCGCCGCGCCGCCCTGCTGCGGGCCGACCGGATCATCGTGCTGGACGAAGGCCGCGTGGTCGATCAAGGCCAGTTGGGCGAGCTGCTTTCCCGCAGCGCACAAATGCAGGCGCTGTGGAGTGGCGAAGTGGAGAGCGCAGAAGTAGAAAGCGCGGAAACCAACCTTGGCGAGCAGACCGGACTGGCTCCCAACCTTTAAGGCTGACGCGCTCACCCTGTCATAGCGGCGTCAGGTTCACCCGTTAAATTAAGGCTGAGCAGCGCCGCCGCCGCCCAGTTGGGGGGTCAAGCGTTGCCCCCTAACGTGAAAGTTGGTGAACGGCTTACCAGACCGTAGACTGTACCAGCGTCTAAACGCTTACTGAGCGGTGAGTAAAATTCTGTAAAAGTGTCGGTATTTATGATGATGAAACGCCCCGCCCTGATTTTCCTTTTCGCTATGTTGCTGCCCGCCAGCGCAGGGGCGCTGCAAGTCATTGTCTGGGACAGAGATTTGCAGACTAAGCTCGGCTACGGTGAAGTCAGTGCCAGCAAACTCAATTTGCAACTCGTGACCGATTACAACGGCCCAGTGGTGGTTCTCTTTGCCCGCGACAGCACTGAAAAGAATGCTTACAGCGGCTTGGCCCCCCGCTATGACGGCCTCCTTAAAAATGGCCTCCTCAATATCAATGTCCCCGACAACACCGAGAATGTGACGCTGAGTAAATTCTTGGGTAGCTTTAAACTGAGCTTGTCGGTGCAGAGTGCCGGGCAAAACGTGACCTTGCCGGGCCTCAAAACCGCGCCTGAAAAAGATCCCAAGAAGTAACATTCACTGACCTGCTTTCCCGTCTCCCCCGCCCGCGCTTCCCAAAGGAGTGGTTATGCTCTCACAGATTTTGATTGTCGAGGACGATCCCCATTTGGGGCCGCTGCTGCGCGATTACCTCAGCGCGGATTATCAGGTCTTTCACGCCGCCACCTTAGCCGAGGCCCAAAACTGGCTGGGAACGCACAGCGCCCAACTGATTTTGCTCGATCTCAACTTGCCCGACGGCAACGGCCTCGACTTGGTGCAGTCGCTGCGGCAGTACAGCTCGACGCCGGTTTTGGTGCTCTCAGCCCGCAGTCACGTGCAGGAGCGGGTCGCGGGGCTCAACGCCGGAGCCGACGATTACCTCACCAAGCCGTTTGCCATGCCCGAACTCGACGCCCGCATCAGCGCTCTCTTGCGCCGAACCGCTTCGGGCGGCAGCGTCAATCTGGGCAACACCAGCTTGTCGACGAGTAGCTTGACGCTCACCGCCGAGGAGCAGCATGTCAACCTGACCGAGCATGAGTCGCGCATTCTGGAGCTGATGATGAGGACGCCCGAGCGGGTCTTTTCGCGGGCCGACATCGAATCTCACCTCTACGGCTGGGAAACGCCCAACTCCAACAGCGTGGAAGTGCGGATTTCGCAGCTGCGCAAAAAACTGGAGTCGGTGGGCAGCACCCTGAGGGTTCGCACCATCCGCAACGTCGGCTACGTCTTGCAGGCGTAAGCGTCAGCGCCGAATACCGAGTTCGGCACGCCGCCGAGCTTCACCTTTACACAACAGATTGAGCCGGAAGCCTGACGATTACAGGTTTCCGGCTTGCGTGTGACCCAGACGTTTAGTCTCCTTACTGTGCAACTCGGCCCACCGCACCCGCAAGGCCCATAGCGTGAGCAAATTCTTTGGATCGAACTTCACCGCCCGCGCCGCATTCCGCTATCCTGAACGCACGTTTCGGGAGGAAGGACATGCAAAATTACCAGCAGGGAGAACGTTTTTTTGATGAGATGTTTACCCCGGACGGCGCGGTCAGGCCCCATTATCAGGGCGTGCAAGCGTATTTAGAGCGCCTCGGTGTCCCGGAATTCGAGCGGCGGCGCTCCCTGCTCGACTTGGCGTTTCGCAACCAAGGCATCACCTTTACCGTCTACGGCGACAGCGCCGGAACCGAGCGCACCTTTCCGTTTGATCCGGTGCCGCGCATCATCCCGGCGAGCGAGTGGGCCACTTTGGAAGCGGGCCTGACTCAGCGTGTCAAGGCCCTCAACGCCTTTTTGCGCGACATTTACAGCGACGCCCAAATTCTCAAAGAAGGAATCATCCCCAGCGAGTTGGTGTACTCGTCGAGCCACTTCCGGCGCGAAGTTCACGGCCTCAAAGTGCCGCTGGGCGTGTACACCCACATCGTCGGCAGCGATTTGATCCGCGACGAGCAGGGCAACTATCTGGTCTTGGAAGACAATTTGCGCTCGCCCAGCGGCGTGAGCTACCTGCTGGCCAACCGCGCCGCCATGACCCGCATCTATCCGGGCATGTTCGATTCGCAGGGCGTACGGACGGTGCAGCACTACCCCAACGAGCTGCTGCGCGTTCTCAGTTCGCTCAGCCCGCGTGCGCCGGAAGCCACCGTGGTGCTGCTGACGCCGGGCATGTACAACAGCGCTTACTTTGAGCACGCTTACCTCGCTCAGCAGATGGGCGTCGAACTCGTCGAGGGCCGCGATTTGTTTGTGGACAATGGCCGCGTCTGGATGCGGACCACCAACGGGCGCACCCAAGTGGACGTGATCTACCGCCGCGTCGACGATGAATTCCTCGATCCGCTGACCTTCCGGCGCGACTCGGCGCTGGGCGTGCCGGGACTGGTGGAGGTCTACCGTCAGGGACGAGTCGCCATTGCCAACGCCATCGGCGCGGGCGTGGCCGACGACAAAGCCGTTTACGCCTACGTGCCGCAGATGATCGAGTACTACCTCGGTGAGAAGGCCATCTTGGGCAACGTCCCCACTTATTTGGGCTGGGACAAAGACCAACTCGGATACATCCTCGAAAACGCCTCGGAACTAGTGATCAAGGCAGTGGGCGAGGCGGGCGGCTACGGCATGCTGATCGGCCCGGCCTCCACCCAGCAAGAAGTGGCAGACTTCTTGGTGCAGGTGCGCGAAAATCCCCGCAACTACATCGGACAGCCGGTGGTGGGCTTGTCGCGTCACCCCACCTTCTACACGGATTCCGGCGACTTTGAAGCGGCTCACGTGGATTTGCGCCCTTATATTTTGGTGGGAAAAGACGTTTCCATTATCCCCGGCGGCCTGACGCGGGTGGCGCTCAAGCGCGGCTCGTTGGTGGTCAACTCCTCGCAGGGCGGCGGCTCCAAAGACACCTGGGTGCTGGATCACGACGGCCCAGTGAACGCCCAGATTCAGAGCCAGTTTCAAGGTGCGCCGCTGCAAGGCGGCCTCGTTTCGCCGGGTCAGCCGCACTGGCCGCTGGGCGGAGCGTCGGGGCCAGCCCAGCGCCACTTGCAAAACGCGCCTCTGGACGAGGCCGCAGCGGGCCAGTCGCAATCGCAGAGCCAGTCACAAAGCGGGGGCGGCACTCAGAGTCAAAGCCAAGCGCAGCAAGGGGAGCACGAGCCGCCGCTGGGCGCTTTGACCCTCAACTCAGCCGAGCTGCCCGCCGAGGACACCCACCAGCAGCACCGCTTTTTGCCGGGAACCGAACTGCCCGAGCAGCTCGCCGAGCAAAGCGGCCACGTGGGGGTTGCCCATTCAGATCAAGTCCCCGACCCCGCCACCGTGCCGGGCATCGAACAACCCGATCAGCAAGGAGACGTGTAATGCTCTCGCGCTTAGCCGAATCGCTGTACTGGATTGGCCGCTACGTCGAGCGGGCCGAGAACACCGCCCGCCTGCTCAACGTCAACTATTACGCCACCCTGGAAGCGGGCGGGCGGGTCAGCGAAGAGTGGCGGCCCCTGTTGGAGATTTCCGGCACAAAGGCCGGATTTGCCGAGCACTATGGCCGCGCCGATGCCCACAGCGTGGCGGCTTGGCTAGCCTTCGACCGCCGCAATCCGTCGAGTATTGCGTCGAGCCTCTCCCGCGCCCGCGAAAATGCGCGAGGCCTGCGCGACCGGATTCCCAGCGAGATGTGGGAAGAACTCAACCTGGCTTACCTCAATCTGTGCTTCCAGAATGTAGACGTGCTGGCCAGCGACGGTCTGTTCGAATACTGCTCGGCGGCCCGCGACGCTTCGCAGATGTTTTTCGGCATCGCTTTTGCCACGTTGCCGCGCGACGAAGGCTGGTCGTTTATGCGGGCAGGTCAAATGCTCGAGCGCGGCGACAATTTGCTGCGGCTCCTACAGGTGCGCTACAGCGTCCGCAGCCCCAGCACCCCCGCACAGGCCGCCGTGGACAACCACCGCTGGATGGCGGTGCTCAAAACGGTCTCGGCGTACGAGGCTTACCGCAAAAGCGAACACGGCGGCCTCGACCCGCGCACCATCGCCAAGTTCTTGCTGCTCAACGGTTACTTTCCGCGCAGCGTGCGCTACTGCGGCGAGAACTTGCACGACGCTTTGGCCCAGATCGAGCGCATTCATCCCAAGTCTCATCCCGAGCTGCTGCGCGAGGCCAAATGGCTGATGGCCCGCTTGGAACACGCCAATGTGGACGACATCTTAGAGCGGCAGTCTCCCGATTTAGACACCTTGCTGAGCGACTTCAACGCCGTCGGCTACGCGATTTACGCGGCCTATTTCACGGTTTGAATGCCTCTGCTTTCACGAACCCGCAGCTCCCGGCGCGGCGAAGCGTACAGGTTTTGTCAGGGAGACTGGCTTCCCCTCTTTTGAGAACAGGTGGGCGCAGGCAAGCGGACAGGCCGGCCACTTGAAGTCGTCAACCCAGCGGCGTTCTGGTTCATGACCTGTTTTGCCCGCCGTTTTCCCGTATCCTCACCGGAGAGTTATGCGCGCCGATATACGTCACGTCACCGAATACGCCTATAAAGAACCCGCTTGGGATTCGTTTAACGAAGTGCGCCTGCATCCAGAAGCCAGCGCCCGCCAGCAACTCAAGAGCTTCCATTTGCTGGTGGATCCGGAGGCGAGCAGCGTCACCACCCACCGCGATTATTTCGGCTCCATCGTGCATCACGTTCACGTTCACGAACGCCACCGGGTGCTGCGAATTGAGGCGCAGGCGCTGGTCACCACCAAGCCGCTGACAGTGCCGCCGCCCGTGCCGCTGAGCGCCCTCGACGATCTGCGCAGCGAAGTCACCGAGTTTTTGATTGCCAGCCCGCGCGTGCCCAAAGGCGACTGGCCCGAGATCTTCGGCGTGGCCCGCCCCGGCCCCAACGATGATCTCTCGGCTTTTTTAACCGACTTGACCCACCAATTTTTTCAGCAGTTCAGCTACAAGCCCGGAGCCACCAGCGTCCGCACCACCATTCAGGAGTTTGCCAAGTTGCAGCAGGGCGTTTGCCAAGACTTTACCCACGCCATGCTGGGAGTCTGCCGCACGCTGGGCATCCCGGCCCGCTACGTCAGCGGCTACCTGTATTCCGGCGGCGAGATGATCGGCGCAGACGCCACCCATGCCTGGCCAGAAGTGCTGATCCCCGGCGCGGGCTGGGTGGGCTTCGATCCGACCAACGACGTGCTGGCCGGAGAAAAACACATCAAGATCGGTCACGGGCGCGATTACCCTGACGTGTCGCCCGTGCGCGGCACCTTTTACGGCGGCGGGCAGGGCCGCTTGGACGTGGAAGTGCGGGTCTACGGTGAGCAGCAGCAGTAAAAAGCAGCTCTTCAGCGAAAAGCCGCCGCCTTAACTGAAAGGGCGGCGGCTTTGGTTTGCAGGAGGGTTAAACGCCGCTGAGGACAGCTCTAGCGATAAAGAGGCTGGCCAAAAAGCCGCCGACAATCAAAGAAACCAAGAAATAGGCCACGCCAGATAAAACCAAGAGCGCGAGCGCTTCGCCGTTGGTGCGAATATTCATGCTGGACTGCACCGCCAGAAAGCCGAAATACATATTAGCCAAGGCGATCAAAATGGCAGCCAGAAAGCCGATAATGGGAATAATACCAATCAAAGTCCCCAGAATACTCATAGGCACAAAGAAGAGTGAGAAAGTGTAGGCAACTTCAGCGTAGGTCCCTGTTCCTTTGAAAAGCGCCTTGCCGATGTAATAAACCGCTCCAGTGAAAACAGCAAAGCCCAGCGGAACGAGAATAAGACGCGTGAAGAGCTGGCCGAAAAAAGTAACCTCACTGTGGAAGAGCGCGAAGAAAGCGGCAATCAGCGCCGATACCACCGCCGCGACCATCACGTAGATGTAGGCTTGCTGCACGCCGCCCCGCTGTTCAAAGCGCTCGAAAGTGGCGACGCTCGGCTGGCTGAGTACCGCTGTACTTTGGCTGAACATATTTTGGATGCTGGCCGTGATCTGGGGAGACTTTTGCATACTGCTAATTATGAAGGCTGGGTCGTCAAAGTTCCGTCAAGAGCTTGGGCAAAACTTGAACGTTCTCAAATTGTTGACGGCACAATCCGACTTGGCCCTTCTGTTTGGGCCGTAATTTGCGCTAAGCTGGCGGGATGCTTAAGGTCGAGTCCGAGTACACGCCCGCAGGCGATCAGCCAACCGCCATTCGCAGCTTGGTAGACGGCCTAGACAGCGGTCTGCGCTTTCAGACCCTCCTCGGCGCGACGGGCACCGGTAAAACATACAGTGTGGCCCAAGTCATCGAAAAAACCGGACGCCCAGCCCTGATCATGGCTCCCAACAAAATCCTGACGGCCCAACTCGCCGCCGAGTTCCGCGAGTTTTTTCCGACTGCCGCTGTCGAGTTTTTTATCTCGTATTACGATTACTATCAGCCGGAAGCGTACGTGCCGGGCAAAGATTTGTTTATCGAAAAAGACGCCGCCATCAACCAAGAAATCGAGCGGCTGCGCCATTCAGCCACCCGCAACTTGCTGACCCGCCGCGACACTATCGTGGTGGCCTCGGTGAGCTGTATTTACGGCCTCGGTGATCCCGCTGAATACAGAGCACTCAACATTTTGCTGAAAGTCGGCGAGCAGATGAGCCGCGACGAGATGCTGAGCCGTTTGATCTCGATGCAGTATGAGCGCAATGACATCGAACTCTCCGCCGGACGCTTCAGGGCCAAAGGCGAGATCATTGAAATCTGGCCCAGCTATGATGAACAGCCGCTGCGGATTCAACTTTTCGGGGACGAGATCGAGAAAATTCAGATTGTCCATTCGTTGACCGGTGACAAACTCGGTGATCTGGACGCCAGCGTGATCTATCCGGCCAAACACTATGTCGCCAGTGCCAGCAATGTTGAGCGCTCTATTGTTACCATTCAGCAGGAGTTAGACGAGCGGTTGGAATACTTCAACTCAGTGGGTAAATTACTCGAAGCCCAGCGTCTTAAAGAGCGCACCCTCTACGACTTGGAAATGATGAAAGTGTTGGGCTACTGCTCCGGCATTGAAAACTACTCGCGACACGTGGATGGCCGCAGGCCCGGCGAAACGCCCTTCACCATGTTGGATTACTTCCCGGAAGATTTTGTGACGTTCATTGACGAATCACACGTGACAGTGCCACAAATCGGCGGAATGGCCAACGGTGACAGGGCACGCAAGCAAACGCTGGTCGATTACGGCTTCCGGCTGCCCTCGGCCATGGATAACCGCCCGCTGAACTTTCAGGAATTTTTGGAGAAAACGGGTCAAACCGTGTTCGTTTCGGCCACGCCCGGCCCCTTTGAGCGTGAGGTCAGCGACAGCATCGCCGATCAGATTATTCGACCCACCGGACTGGTTGACCCGCCGGTGACGGTGCGCCCGATTCAGGGCCAAATCGACGACTTGCTGGGCATGATTCGGGGCCGCGCCGAAAAAAGCGAGCGGGTGCTCATCACCACGCTGACCAAGCGGATGTCCGAAGACCTCACCGAATACCTGTTGGAGCGTGGCGTGCGTGCCCGCTACATGCACTCGGACATCGATTCGGTCGAGCGCCAAGTCATCATTCGGGATTTGCGGCTGGGTCACTACGACGTGCTGATCGGCATCAACCTTTTGCGCGAAGGACTGGATTTGCCGGAAGTCTCGCTGGTCGCCATTCTGGACGCCGACAAGCCGGGCTTCCTGAGAAGCGAGCGGGCGCTGATTCAGACCATCGGACGGGCGGCCCGCAACGTCGGCGGCGAGGTGATTTTGTACGGCGACAGCATTACCCCCGCCATGAAAAGCGCAATGGACGAAACCGACCGCCGCCGCGAGAAGCAGACCGCCTACAACTTGGAACACGGCATCACCCCGACGACCATCATCAAGGGAGTCAGAAACATCATTCGCGGCGAGGAAGTGGCCGAGTTGCCTGCCTCCGGCGATCTGAGCAATGACCGTGACGCCCTGACCGTTCAACTCACCGATCTTGAGCTGGACATGTGGCAAGCGTCAGAGGACTTGGACTTCGAACTGGCCGCTTCGTTGCGCGACCAAATTCGCAGCATCGAGGCCAAATTGCAGGGCAAGAACTTCGAGCAGCCCACCGTGCCGGGCCAGAAAGTCAGAAAACGCGGGCGGCGCTGAGTCAAAAGTAACGGGCAGCTATATCTCGATTGCCTGAAATCAGTTTCCCGTTGCCCGTGCCGCCGCGTGGCAGCCAATCTCTACTTCGCCTTCCAAGAGTCCCCGCGCTGCCAGCTCGCGCACGACCAATCGACAGTAGGCGTGCAAGACTTCGGGGCTGGCCCAATCTAAAGTCAGCGGCGAGAGGTTGAGACGGCGGGCTTCGGCAGCCAAGTACACTTCAAATTCACTCACCCTCACAGCATAGGAGAAGGGCCGAACAGGGAAACTTGTTCGGCCCTTCTCAGTTGAGTGGCTCGCTCAGTCGAGTAGCTCAGTCGTCAGCAGCGGCTTGACGCATTTCGCGCTCATCGGCCTCGCGCAGCTTACGAATGCCGCGCACGATGCCGATAACGGCAAAGTAACTGATGATCGGCAACACGATGGCCAGAATCCACAAAATCAAGTTGGCGCTGGATTCTTTGAGCACGCCCGACAGCACCAGCTCTGGCCTATAGCCCGCGACGCTGAACACCGCGATCATCACGAAGAAGGCGATCCCCAGCCCCAACCTGACCGGATAATCGGTGGGATTTTCAGCGTAGTACTGGTTTTCACTGCTGCGGTCAATCAGCGGAATGGCGAACAGCAAGCCGATGATGATGCCCGGCATTACCAGCGCACCGAAGAACTCGGCGTTAAAGACTCCGCCCCACAAGTTGAACTCTAGGCTGCCCGGCAAGATCGCCAGGATGCCGAAGACCCACAGCAGGTAAAAGTCCGGCTTGACGATGGGCGACTGGTTGCTGGGCGGCCCGAAGACTTCAACCGGGTGAACCGGAATGAAGGCGGCGAACAACATCACCAAGCCGGTAAAGATCAGCGCCAGCATCAGCATGATGGGGGTCTGCTGGGTAATCAGCGGCACGCCCACGATCTTCTTATACGCCAGCTCTTTGGCGTAGCGGGGCTGGGTGTGCTTTTGCTTGATCATCAGCAGCATGTGCGCCCCAGTCAGGGCCAGCAGAATACCGGGCAGCAACATGATGTGGTAGCCGTAGACCCGCGAGATAATCCCGGGGCCGGGGAACTTGCCCGCAAAGGCCGCTTGGCCGACCCACTCGCCGATCCAGGGGATGCTGGAGGCGATACCCACGACCACTTTGAGGGTGGTGAAGGCGAAGTTGTCGTAGGGCAGGCTGTAACCCGTCACGGCAGTCAGGGCGGTGAAGATGATCAGGAGAAGGCCAATCCACCAATTGATCTCACGCGGCTTTTTGTAAGCGCCGGTGAAATAAATCCGCATCATGTGCATCAGGCCCGCGCCCATCATTAAGTTGGCCATCCAGTGGTGCATCCGGCGCAGCATGTCGCCGAACGGCATGGCATTGATGTTGATGGCGCTCGCCCAAGCGGCGGGCACCAAGTTGGCCGAGGTAGGGTCCATCGGGTTTTTGACCAAGATGGTGCTGGGTTCGTAGAACAGCGCCAAAATTGCGCCAGTCAAGATCAGCACGATTAAGGAGAACAGCGTGATTTCACCCAAGAAAAAGCTGTGGTGAACCGGGAAGGCTTTACGCAAAAACTTATCGTTTAAACGCGAAATGTGAAGCCGCTCGTCGAGCCATTGGTTCATATCGTCTTCGCCTCCTCGAGAAGCGACTTCCAATCGCTCTCGGTCAATCCGTAGTAAGGCCCGTTCAGTGAGCCAGTCGCCATCACGCCGCCCGCGTCAAGCTTGATCGGCAATTGTGGCAACGGTTTGGGCGGTGGCCCACCGATCACCTTGCAGCCTGCACGCGGATCATACGCGCCGGAGTGGCAAGGGCACAAAATAGTTTCAGGTTTGGAGGGGTTGTCGCCGACTTGGCAGCCGAGATGCTGGCAAATGCCGCTGTAAGCCACCACGCCGTCTTGCACGCCTTTGAGGTCAGTGGGAGCCACGATCTCAGCAGGCGGGAACTTGAAGACGATCAACAAGTTATTGGGTTCATCTTTTTTGATGACCGGCTTGCCGTCTTTGTCTTTGCCTTGCGGCCAAGCGCGGGTGATCTTGTCGGTCAGGTCACTGGCTTTGAGTGGCTGGCCGCTTTGGGCTCCCTCGGCGTACACCAAGATGTCTCCCTCGATGGCAGGAACTTTGCCCGCCGTGATCCGGTTGGGAGGCCGCACACCCGCCAGCGCTGTGACGAGGCCGAGGCCGCCCACTGCGCCGGCAGTGCCGAGCGCCACGTTAATAAACTTGCGCCGAGAAATTTCGGGGTCTGCACGTCTGTATTTGGTCATAAGTTCGTCACCACCGCTTTGTTCACTTTTGCCTCAAAACTCGCCGCAGCCACATTTACCACGGAAACTCACCGCTGGAATCTTCGACCAGCACTTCGCTGTCCATGAAGTATTTCTTGTACAGGCCCGCTGCCACGCCCAGCAAGATCACGACCATCGCCGCGTAAAAGCCTTCGCCGGTCACGTCGGGTTTGACAACCGGATCAGCGGCCCAGCCGTACCAATCACTGATGATCAGGCGGGCGAACAAAATACCGAACACCACCACGCCGATCAGGGTGGAGACCATGGCCAGCACCGAGAGCGGGGTGCTGCGGGTTTTGTGAATGCCGGGCTTCAACTCCTGCCCCTCAGCCCACACGCTGTACAGCCCAATGATGCCGTAGGTCAGAGTTAGCAAGATAAAAGTCACGAGCGTGATTTCCGGCAACTTGATTTCTTCCGGCACAAAGCGCGAACGGTTCTTGAGCAGCTCTGGGCTGATGCTGCTGGCCGCCGCCGCAATCACAGCGGGCGTGACCAGTTCGGCTTTGTTGCCCCAAGAGTTCAGCACGTAGTTGGTGACAGCGTAGATTTCGTTATCCTTGAGGCTGGCCGCGAAAGCTGGCATGGCTCCCTTGCCTTTGACCACGCGGGTATGTACCAGCACCGGGTCTTGCAGGATGGTTTCCTGCCCGGCGAGTTTGGGCCCCACACCGCCTTGACCGTTCAGGCCGTGACAACCCGCACAGGCGGTGGCTCCCGTAGCCGCGTTGCCCTGCTCAAAAATCTTCTTGCCGACCGTCGGCCATTCTTTGGCGGCGGCGGCGGTGATGGCCGGATCAATCTTAATCGGCTCTGGGGCGGTGTCTTTGTTGAAAAGAAACAACAAAACAATCCATAAAATGGCCGCGATCACAATCGCAACCGAGGGCATTACTGCGTCATTCCGTTCCACGTTACGTTCTCCCTCATCAGCGAAATGGCCCTGCGCTTGTCTAAATACTGAGCCTAAAATCTGCCTTAGCGTATCATGGAGGGCCTTCTTTGAGAGGCGCTGACCATGCGCCCAGCCGCCGAACAAGAGCGAAGGGAAAACCCCCGAAAAGCGCGACTTAGCGTCCACTTAATGTACAAAAAATAAGGCGTCCTAAATGTCCCCGCTGATACCCTGATCAAGGCCGCCGAGTGCGGCCAGCAGCGGGAAAAGTGTATTTGAGAGTACAAGCGTGTCTTGGTTTTCAGGATGCTCGCGCCGGTCTGATCCGCCTTCACTGAGCAGCGCCACACACAGCGGCCTCGGCAGCATCAAGAGGCCCACATCGTGATGCACGCCCAGCAGTTCGCCGCTCTTGGTGTAGGTCTGGTAGCGGGGAGAGTCGTCAGCGTGTCGAAGCAGCGAGCGGCCCAAAATGTCGCGGTATTGCTGGCGTCCCAGGATAGAAAGGGCCAATTGGCGCACAGGCGGCTCAAGGCGCTGGCCCTGCCACAGCCCGAGCAGCAGCCCGGCTTGTTCAGCCGCCGAAGTGCGGTTGCGCTCACCGAGGCGCTGGGCGGCGTTCTGCTGATCTGGGGGCAGTTGCAGCTTGCCCACCAAGCGGGTTTGCCGGCAGCCGCGCTCAAAGAGCCAAGCGTTGACCGCGTCCACGCCGAGCAAGTCGATGACCATATTGGTGGCGGTGTTGTCACTGACGATGATCATCAGGGTGAGCAAGTCTCCTAGGCTCAGTTCAAGGCCCGCGCCGAGTTCGTGAAGTATCCCTGCGCCGCCTACTCGGTCTGCGGGTTTCAGGGTGTGGCGCTCGGTGAGGCGGAGTTGTCCAGCCTGCACCCGCTCCAAAGCCAGCAAGAGCAGCGGCACTTTGATGGTGCTGGCAGAGAGGAAAACCCGCTCGGCGTTCAAGCTGACCAGTTCCTCCCCTTCCAGCGTGCTGATGACCAAGCCGACTTCGCCGCCGTAGCCTTGGGCACGGAGCCGCTCCATAAAAACTTGCTCTGGGGGCATAGACTCTGGGGTCACAGCAGCAATCTGAACTTCGCCAGCGCCGCGAAAGGGTGCAGGGCACTCTCCAGTCTGAGGGTACAAAAGTCGGGGCCACCGTCGGGCGTGACGTGGTGCGGGCAGGCCGGGCATTCGGGAAACTCCAGAGCGGTGTAAGCCAAGTCCGGCTCAGCTGAAGCGATGGACCAAGTGCGGGTGCATCCGGCGACATACGTTTGCGGCGTAGCCGTAATTTTCGGTGCGGCTGAGCGCTTACTCAAGGTTGGCGATGCCCTCCCGAATGGCGTAGAGCGCGGCCTGGGTGCGGTTGTTGAGCTGCAACTTGGTAAAGATTTCCGACAAACGGTTGCGAACGGTTTTTTCGGAGATGTCGAGCCGGAGAGCAATTTCTTGGTTAGAAAAGCCCTGCGCCAGCAGCTTGAGAATCATGGTCTCGCGCTCGTTGAGGTCAGCGTGTTTGCCGCTGGGTAGCACCTCACGCTTGTCACGGAAGTCGTCCAAGACATTTTGGGCCATGTCGGGGTCGAGCAGCGCTTCGCCCCCCGCGACCCGCTCGATGGCGTCGATCAAGGTGGCCGCGTCGGCGTCTTTGAGAATGTAGCCGCGTGCGCCCGCTTTGACCGCCTCGAAGACGTAGCGGTCTTGGCGGTACATGGTGATGATGATGACGCGGGCATTGGCGTCAATTTCCAGAATGTTCTGGGTGGCCTTCACACCATCGAGTTCCGGCATCTGAATGTCCATCAAAATGACGTCGGGATGGGTTTCAGCGGCGAAGCGAATGGCCTCACGTCCGTTGGCCGCCTCGCCAATCACACGCATTCCTTCGCTTTCTAAGAGGCTGCGGAGTCCTTGGCGAAAGAGGGCATGGTCATCGGCAATCAAGACGCGAATCATGGACGCAGTCTACGGCGGCGGCAGCTCTGGCAGTGCGGGCAACCTCACTGAGCCAGCGTAAGCCTGAGCACCGAGCGGGCCTGTGACCCTGTTGCAAGAAAAGATACCCTAAACTTGGGCCGTGATTACTTGGTTTGACGCCCTGCTCGTAACCCTGCTGGCCCTTGCGGCAGCGCTGGGAGCCAGACGCGGCTTGGCGGGCTTGGCCTGGGGCTTAGGCGTCGTGGCGGTTTGCTTTGTCAGCAACTTTTTCCTTCATGGCTGGCCAGCTTTGGTGCTGGCGCTGGTTTTGGGCTTCGGGGTGGCCTGGTTCTCGCAGCGCTTGATCGGCCCCACGCTCGAAACATGGCATATCGCGGTGGGCGCACTCGGCGGCCTGATCGCCGGCTTGGTGTTGGTCGGCAGCTTGGCGCTCGATTTCCCGATTGGAACCGACAACCAGTACCCGACCAGCAAACTGCCGCCCAGCGTGCATGACGCGGTGGTCAACTCGTATGTTCAAAAAATACTTTTCCCTGTTTTCAATGGCAACGACGCGCTGAAGACCTTATTGATTCCCGATTTCAGCCAGCGTTAGAGCGGCGGCAAGAAAAAGGGGGAGGGTGGGGAGCGTTGACAGTGTGACTGACACCTCCCACCCTCCCCCTGCTAGAGGATCAGCTTTTCCCTGTAATTTACCCTGTAACCTCTGCCAAAGCCGCCAGCAGAGCGCTGTTTTGCTCGGGCGTACCGATACCGATTCGCAAGCAGCCTTCCAGCATCGGCATTCCGTCCTGGCGGCGCACCAAGATGCCGCGTGAGAGCAGATGCTGATACGCGGCGGCGGCGTCAGGTGTTTTGAGCAAAAAGAAATTGCCCTGCGAGGGAAGCCCTGTGTACACCGGATGACCTCGAAGCGCGGCCAAGATTCGCTGGCGTTCCTGAACGGTCTGGGCCACCCACTGGCGCATGTACTCGGGATGCTCTAAGGCGGTCATCGCCACCGTTTGCGTCAGGATATTGATATTGAAGGCGCTGACCAACTTTTGCAGGTTCTGAGCAAGTTCGGGCGAAGTCAACGCGTAGCCGAGGCGCAAACCCGCCAGCCCCCAAGCTTTGCTGAAGGTACGCAGCGAAATGCGGTTGCTCCTCTCTGCGACCAGTGCGCGGCCATTCGAGCCAGCAAACTGGTAATAAGCTTCGTCGAGCACCGCGACCCAGTCGTCTCCGGCAGCGTCCAAAACGGCCTTCACGTCGCTCTCGGCGTCGAGGTGCCCGGTGGGGGCGTGCGGCTGGGTGACGAACAAAAGGCCCGGCCCGCCTTTTTGCAGCTCCGTTACCAAGCCTTCTACCGGCAGCGAAAAATCCGGCTTCAGCGGCACTTGTAGTAGGGTCGCGCCGAGCATGCTGGCTTCCAGACCGTAGACCGAGAAGTTGGGCTGCACGCTCAGCACCCGCTGGTTTACGCCTGCCATTTCAGTCAGCAGCTTGATCAGCACGTTGCTGCCGGGCGTGACCACCACGCCGTCAGGGTTCCAGTCCTCAAACTCGGCGATTTTGTCCCGCAGGGTGTCGGCGTGCAAATCGGGATAGCGGTTCCATTCTGTGTGGGCAAGGCGCTGCAAAGCCAACTCGCGCAGCTCGGGGGGCAAGTCCAGGGCGCTTTCGTTTTGATCGAGCTTGATCGCCGCGCTGACCGGCGTAAACGGGTAAGCCGGAGTGCGGCGCACCACTTGGCGCACGCCAGAGAGGGCGGAGGCGGGCAGCGTTGGGGAAGAAGTCATGACACGGTTATAACCCTTTGCGCCAGTAACTTCAGCCGGTAAGCGCAAGGTCAATCCAGGATGCCCGTACTCTCGCCCACACTCATGCCCGCAATCATGAACAGCCGCGCCGCCGCGCTACCCTAAGCACATGGCCCTGCCTCCCACCGATACCGTCAAAATCCGTGACGTTTTGCGCCGCGCCCAGCAGCGTTCGCGTGAACTCAGCCGCACCCAACAAATCCAGATCGGTGAAGATCTGTACTGCCGGATCGCCCCCGGCGGCTCTAAATTCTTGTTGTTCAGCTTGGACAGCGAACCCGACCACGCCACTGCCGAGGCCATCGCTCAGGGTCTGGGCTTCGAATCGCCCGAATACGGCTGGCATCAGGGCGAAACCTTGCGCTCGCTGACGGTGGTGGACTTGGCCGCAAAGCCTGAGGCATTGCCCGATGCTTTAGAAACGGAGCCGCAGGAGCCGCCACCTTCTTAAACTGAAGCCATGACTTTTCACCAACAGCCGCACCGCCGTTATTTGCAAGAAGCCCTGAATTTGGCCCGCCAAGCATCGGAAGCTGGAAGTTCGCCGGTCGGCGCAGTCTTGGTCGGCGCAGACGGCGAGATCCTTTACCGTGGCCGCAACCGCGTCGGCGAAGCGCAGAGTGCCGAGCACGTCGGAGACGCCAGCGTGTCACACGCCGAAATGGACATTTTCTTTCAAGCGGGCAAGCTCGAAGACCCCAAGACATTGACCCTCTACACCAGCTTAGAGCCGTGCCTGATGTGCGGCGGGGCGGCGGCGCTGCTTCAGGTGGGACGCGTGGTGTGGGCAACCGACGACGCTTGGGGCGGGTCGGGACGACTGATTGCCTGGGCCGATCATCCGGCCATGAAAGAAACTGAAGTGATCGCTTGCCCCGACACCGACCTTGAGCGTGAAGGCGCAGTTCTCTTTGCTCCAGAAGCCAAACGCGCTTTTCCCGAAGAGGGATGGGCGCTGTGGCGAGGGCGCTACCCAGAGGAAACGGCAGGCGTGAAATGAGCGTTCTGGTGGTCGGCAGCGCCAACACTGACATTTTGGTGCGGGTGCGCCGCGCTCCGCTGCCCGGCGAAACGGTGCTGGGAGGGGACGCCGAGGTGCAAGCGGGCGGCAAGGGAGCCAACCAAGCCGTAGCAGCGGCGCGGGCAGGCGCGGCGACGGCGTTTTGCGGCGCGGTGGGGGATGACACGTTCGCCTCGGTGCCGCGTGAGGCGCTGGGCTCGGCGGGCGTTGACCTCCAGCATTTACGCGAACTGAAGGTGCCCAGCGGCATTGCCCTGATTACCATTTCAGATGACGGTGAAAACAGCATCACGGTGGCGAGCGGCGCAAACGCCCGTTTGAGTCCCGGAGACTTGCCCGCCGACTTTTCCAGCTTCACGCACCTGCTGATGCAGCAAGAAATCCCGCCCCAAACGGTGCTGGCCGCCGCTCAGAAAGCCAAACAAAGCGGCGTGCAGGTGCTGCTCAACGCCGCGCCCAGCCGTGAACTCAGCGCTGATTTGTGGCCGCTGCTGGACTATTTAATCGTCAACGAACATGAGCTGGCCCAACTGGCGGGTAAAGCAGAAGGCCAGGAAGAATCGGCAGCCCGCTCTCTGCTGGAGCACGGTGTGGGCGCGGTGATCGTCACGCTAGGCGGACGCGGGTCACTGGCAATCATGCCAACGAGCGTACTCAAGCAGGCCGCTCACAAAGTCGAAGTGGTGGACACCACCGGAGCGGGCGACACGTTTTGCGGCGTGCTGACAGCTTGGCTCTCTGGCGGCTCCGCTTTGCCCGAGGCGATGAAGGCGGCGGGCGTGGCCGGAGCGCTGGCCTGCACCAAACTGGGAGCGCAGGCGGCCATGCCTACACGCTCGAAGATCAAGGCAGCTTTGGCAGGCTGAGCTGGGTGAGGCTTTGCCTTGCTTTATAGGCTCGGCCTTCTTACATCACCAAATTCCGCGATGCTGCGCCATAAAAAAGCTCCCATGCCACGAAGACAGGGGAGCAAATTTAGTTTGGATCAGCGCTTTAGCTCGAAGCTCCGGCCTGATTGGCGGGCTTGCTCAGCGTGGGAGGAGGAGAAACCGGCTGCACAGGGGCGGCCAGCAACAACCGTTCCAGCACTTCACCCACATTGGCAGCGGTGTGAATAGTCATTTCGTTGCGGATGCTGTCGGGCAAGTCCTGCAAGTTCGGCTCGTTGTCTTTGGGCACGATCACTTCGCGGATGCCACCCTGGTGGGCTGCCAGCAGTTTTTCTTTGACGCCGCCGATGGGCAGGACGCGGCCACGCAAGCTGATCTCGCCGGTCATGGCGATGTCCATACGGGCGGGGCGTCCGGTGATGGCGCTGATCACGGCGGTGGCAATGGTGATGCCTGCCGAGGGGCCGTCTTTAGGCGTCGCGCCGTCAGGGAAGTGAACGTGCAGATCCATGTTTTTGTAGAACTCAGGGTCTGCGCCGTACTCAGTGGCGTGTTTGCGCAGGTAAGCGACAGCGGCCTGCACCGATTCCTTCATCACGTCGCCCAAGCTTCCGGTCATGATGATCTTGCCGCTGCCGGGGGTCGCCAGCGCTTCGACGACCAGCATGGTGCCGCCCACCGAAGTCCACGCGAGGCCCTGCGCCACGCCGACTTGGGCTTCTTTTTCCATTCGGTCGGGCTTGAACATCGGAATGCCGAGGTAATCCGGCACTTGCTCGGCGTCCACCGTCTTGACGCCTTCCCAGGGTTTTTCCAGCAGCTCGCGGGCAGCTTTGCGGGCCAGCTTGCTGAGCATCCTGTCCACGTTTCTCACACCCGCTTCCATGGTGTATTCCTCGATGATGCGTTGCAGCGCGGCGTCGGTGACTTCCATGCGGCCTTCCAAACCGTGTCCACGCAACTGGCGCGGCAGGCGGTAGCGCTTGGCGATTTGCAGCTTCTCCGGCATGGTGTAACCGGGAATCTGAATGACTTCCATGCGGTCGAGCAGTGGACGCGGGATGGTCTGAAGACTGTTGGCCGTCGTGATGAACATCACCTGTGAGAGGTCATACGGCACTTCCAGATAGTGATCTTGGAAGGTGTGGTTCTGCTCGGGATCAAGGACTTCCAGCATGGCGCTGCTGGGGTCGCCGCGCCAGTCGCTCGACATCTTGTCGATTTCGTCGAGCAGCATGATCGGGTTGACCACGCTGGCATTTTTCATGCCCTGAATGATCCGGCCCGGCATCGAGCCGATGTAGGTGCGGCGGTGGCCGCGAATCTCGGCTTCGTCGCGCATTCCGCCCAGCGCCATCCGTACGAACTTGCGGTTCAGGCTGCGGGCGATACTCTTGCCCAGCGAGGTCTTGCCGACACCGGGAGGGCCAACCAAGCACAGAATAGGAGCACGCAGCTCAGAATCTTCAATGCGCTCTTCCGCCGTGCGCTGCTTTTTATTGCCCTCGGCGTCCACTTCATCGGGTTTGTGGGTGAGTTGACGCACCGCCAAGAATTCCAAGATGCGCTCTTTGACGTCGTCTAGACCGTAGTGATCGGCGTCGAGGATATCTCGGGTGCGGACAATGTCCAGAATTTCTTCGTCTCGCTTGCTCCACGGCACGTCGGTCAGCCAATCGATGTAATTCCTAACAACAGTGCCTTCGGGGCTGCCGCCGGGGGTGCGCTCCAAGCGGGCCAGTTCCTTGAAGGCTTTTTCCTTGACTTCGTCGGGCATTCCTGCCGCCTCAATTTTCTCGCGCAGGGCTTCGACTTCGGCGGGGCCTTCTTCGCCGCCGCCGAGTTCTTTGCCAATCGCCTTCATCTGCTCGCGCAGGTAATACTCGCGCTGGTTGGCGTCCATCTGCTCTTTGACGCGCCCGGCCACTTTCTTGTCCATATTGAAGCGCTCAAGGTCGCGGGTCAGATTCTGTAGTACCAACGTCAGGCGCACTTGCTCAGCGCCGGCGTCAAGCACGGCCTGCTTTTCTTCCAAGGTCCAAGTGGCGTGGTGGGCGATCTGGTCGGCCAGCGTTCCGGCGTCGCTGAGGGTCTTGATGCCTTCGAGCTGGTAGTTGTCGAGCCGCAGTGTTTTGTTCTGGCGCTGATATTCCTCGAACGCCGATTTGGTTTCCTGAATGATGACCCGCAGCTCGTCGGGGTTGCCCGGCTGCTTGTCGAGGGTTTCGACGCGCACCCGCAGGTAGCTGCCCGGCACCTGCTCAAGCATCTTGACGCGCTCCTGCGTTTCAACCAAAACCTGATAGGTGTTGTCGGGCAAGCGCACGACCTGTTTGATGACGGCCAGCGTGCCGATGTCATGAAGCTCGGCTGGCATCGGGTCGTCGGTGGTGGCGTCGCGCTGAGTGACCACCAAAACGCGGCGGTCTGCGCCCTGCGCTTCGTCTACAGCGCGTTTACTCTTGGGGCGGCCCACGTCGATATTCTGGGTGACGCCCGGCATGATGACCATATTTCGAAGTGCAACAACGGGAAGTTCCCAGATCATGTTTGCTCCTTAAGCGCCGTACTCGGCCCCTGAACTCCGCTGACGCGAAATTCGGCTGGCAAAAACGGAGGAAAGTTTCTCTTTATTAGGCGCATCCTCAGTGCAAGCTCGGCCCTGAGAAAAAAGAATACGCCCCCCAACATGCCGAAAGTCTAACGGGCAAGTTGGAAGGACGCTGTAACCTAAACTGCTTTGTTTTATGCAGACTTCTTGAGTCCCTTAGACTCAAGTACCTTGAGCGGCTCATCTATATTTTCAGCGTCAAAGGTTACTTTTTTCAACGATTCGAGCGGCAACTCGAACAACAAGTCGGTCATGGATTTTTCCAATACGGCCCGCAGTCCACGCGCTCCGGTCTTGCGCTCGGCGGCGCGGTGGGCGACTTCTTTGAGCGCCGACTCGGTGAAGCTCAAGTCCACGTTCTGAAAACCGAAGAGGGCCTGATACTGCTTGATGATCGCGCCCTGCGGCTCAGTCAAAATGCGGATCAGCGCGTCCTCGTCGAGGTCTTGAAGCTGCACCACCAGCGGCAGGCGGCCCACGAACTCAGGAATCAAACCGAACTTGACCAAGTCTTCGGGCATGAATCGGAGTTCAGCTTTTTCGTCGCCTTTGTGCTCGGCCCCAAAACCCAGACCGCGCACGTTGGTGCGGCTGCGGCCAATATCGGCAATGCCGTCGAACGCGCCGCCCACGATGAACAAGATGTTCTTGGTGTTGACCTGCACCAGTTCCTGCTGAGGATGCTTGCGTCCGCCTTGCGGCGGCACCTGAGCAATAGTGCCCTCGATAATCTTGAGCAGGGCCTGCTGCACGCCCTCACCCGACACGTCGCGGGTAATCGAGGTGCCTTCAGACTTGCGTGCGATCTTGTCGATTTCGTCAATGTAGATGATGCCGCGCTCGGCTGCCGCCGGGTCGTACTCTGCGGCTTGCAGCAAGCGCACGATCACGTTTTCCACATCGTCACCGACGTAACCGGCTTCGGTGAGGGTGGTGGCGTCGGCAATCGCAAACGGCACTTCTAGCATCTCAGCCAAGCTCTGGGCCAGCAGCGTTTTGCCGGTTCCAGTGGGGCCGATCAGCAAAATGTTGCTTTTTTGCAGGCCCACGTCCGGGTGTGCCAGGCGCTGATAGTGGCTGACCACCGCGACGGCCAGCGCTTTTTTGGCTTCGTCTTGGCCGATCACGTACTCGTCGAGGTAGGCCTTGATTTCCTTGGGGCTGGGCAATTCGTCGAGGTTGAACTCGCCGCCCGCCTTGCGCTGCTGCTTGACCAGATCAAAAGCCCGCTCCGAGCACTCATTGCAGATAAAAGCGGTGCGCCCCGGCGCTTCGATGAGCTGGGCAATTTGCGGATGGCTCCGCCCACAAAACGAACAACGATCAGACACGGTCATTCTCCTTCACCTGTTGTTTGTCCAGCATACGGTGTCCTTTCTTGTAGCACAGCCCCCGTCAAAGTCGTGCTCAAACTGGCTCCAGCTCACGGGTGCTTTCGATCACCGAATCAATGAGGCCGTACTTCATGGCTTCTTCCGGCGACATGAAGTAATCGCGTTCCATGTCGCGCAGCAGTTTTTCATTGGGTAAATCGGTGTGCTGGTGGTAAATGTCCACCAGTTTGTCGCGCAGATACAAAGTTTCTTTGGCCTGCACTTCCACGTCGGGCGTGTTGCCCCTGAAGCCGCTGGAACCCTGGTGAATCATGATCCGGCTGTTGGGAAGGGCCAGTCGCTTGCCTTTGTCTCCGGCCATCAGCAGCACGCTGCCCATGCTCATGGCGATGCCGACGCAAATGGTGCTGATCGGAGCGCGGATGTAGCGCATGGTGTCGTAGATCGCTAAGCCCGCGTAGACCTCACCGCCGGGGCAGTTGATGTACATCTGGATTTCTTGCTCGGGATTCTGGCTGTCGAGCAGCAGCAACTGGGCCACGATGGTGTTGGCCACCTGCGAATCAATCGGGGTGCCCAAGAAGATGATGCGGTCTTTGAGGAGCCGCGAGTAGATATCGTACATCCGCTCGCCGCGTCCGGTTTGCTCAATCACGTAGGGAATAACACTCATGCGGGGCATTCTAGCGCGGCTCAGGCTTTTGAAAGTGCGCTGATAGGGGGTGCTTTGCTTGGGTCTAGATTTGGCAACAAAAAAGCATTGCCGGTGAGTAACGGCACCCAGCGATCATCCCTTATGGCTGCTGCCTTCCGGCCCTGACCAGATTCAGGCGTCGCCGCTGCGCTACGCCAGCAATGCGGAGGGCAGTGTAGCACTTCATAGGCTTTAAGGGGAAGGGTACGGGGCGTTTGTCAGATTTTTTTACATGAACGCTCTAAACATCGAAGCAAATTCAGAGCAAATTCCCTCTGGCACAACATTCAGCTCATGTTTTTGCCAACGCATACTGCCGAGCCAAACCGTAAGAGCTGTGTAAGAACTCACGGCTTACCATTCATTCAGCAGCGAAGGAGACACCGACGCCGCCGCAATAGCAACAGGCGAGCGCAGCCATTTAATTCTCTTTCTGCGAGCGCCAACACAGGAGAAACACCATGAACAACAAGAACCGTACCCAGGGCTTCACCCTCATCGAACTGCTCATCGTCATCGCCATCATCGGTATCCTGGCCGCCGTTTTGATCCCCAACTTGCTGGGCGCTCAGAAGCGTGCCTATGACACCGGTGCCGCCTCCTGCGCCAAGAGCCTCCAGACTGTTCAAGCTATTAACCAGGTTGACAACCAGCAGTACCTCGCCACTATTGCCAAAACTGTCTCTGGCGTCAATGCAGCTTGCCAGCCTACCCAGGTCACGATTGCTGGTGGTGCCAGCGGCACTGGCAACCTCGACTACAGCATGACCGTCACCGATAGCCGTGGCAGCAAGACCTACACCATTACTCCTAGCAGCTTGAGCGGTGTCAACAACCCGTAAACCAGACCTAAAATCACGAAGAGAAGGCGGCCATCAGGTCGCCTTTTTTGTTCTCCATTTCGAGATACTTGAAGAGGATTATGAAGAATAGTGCTACTTTAGAACAGAATCTGCTATCAATCTTCGTATTTTTGTACGGGATTTTGCTATGGCCCTTCGAGAACGCTACGGCCATATTTGTAGTTCCGAGACTTATTATTCTCGGGGCACTCGTAGTCATCTTACCAGTAGTGAGAATGGCAAGCCGAGAAGACGCCAATCTGTCCGACTTACCCACAGCTTTGGTAAGACAGCCCAGATACGTATTTTTCCTATTGGCCTTCATCGCCTCAGTCGTCCTGTCAGTCTTGCTCTCTCCAGATCCAGGCCACGCTTGGTTTGGTAGCCAGGATTTTCAGACGGGAGGCATGTTTATCATCCTAGCAAGCTTGGCCTTCTGGATTTACAGCACTGGGCCTAGAGTTCCACGATTTGGACTGCTCAGCCTCATCATTGTTCTTAATATTATAACCATAGTCGAATACCTCGGCTTCAGACCTTTGAGCTTTGTGACCAGTGTTTTCCATCCCCTTTCGACTTCTTTCCCTGCAATTACGGTTGGCTATCGTGGTCAACTCGCAGGACTACTTTTACTGTTGGCCGCACTTCCTCTCTACTGGTTTAAAGGCGATTACACAAATTGGAAGTTCTGCTTCTTATTTGCCTTATCAGTTGCGGGATTGGGATGCACTACCAATTCGACTGCTCTAGTCGCACTAGTTGTGACAATTTGTTTCATCATTGTCGCACAATTTAGATCACTCAGGTGGAAAAGCCTTATCGTCGTGACCATAGCCATTTTTTCTTATAACTCTTATCAATATCTAAAACCTGTCAACGGCTATTTCTACAGTCTGGGATGGGTTAAGGTAAAGTCCGAAAGCAAAGATGCTGAAAATACTCTGACCTTCTCCACCAGGCTGCTTTTATGGGAAGCGGCGACCAGAATGACACTGGCACGTCCAGTCTTTGGCTGGGGGCCGCAAACCTATAATCAGTATTGGTTCATGTATCTTCCAAAAGCTAAAGCAGATCGGCTGTTTCGCCTGGAATTGGGATTAAAGCCCGGACAAAAAATGGCCAGACTCAATGATTCCGCTGCTTACAAGCTTCCCAATGGTGAAGTACAACCAGTTATCCTAAATTACCTTTCCTCACACAGTGGTTATCTCGATCTTGCATACGGTCACGGCATAATCGGAACCATTCTCTTTCTAGCACTTATTATCTCTGCACTTATCCATCTCTATAAGCTTTCGGGAAAGTTTTTTATCTACGCTCTGCTACCCATTTTGACTTACGGGATCTACCTCACAGCATGGTTCGTCACTGTTCCTGTAACGGGAATTGCAGCCGTTATTTTTGGAATGATTGTAAGTGATGCGATTGCAAAGTTGAGAACTCCAAAGCGTGCAACCTCAGCACCTCTAACGTAGAGATGTCAACACAAAAGGAGTTTTATGCAATCTTCTTCAGATCTTCTGAATGAAACGCCGAGCGAAATGCAGATAGAAGGCTTCACACTAATTGAGCTACTCATTGTCATCGCCATCATCGGGATTCTGGCCAGTGTGCTGATTCCCGGTGTTCTGGCGGCCAACAAACGCGCTTATGACACCAGTGCCCAGGCTTGTGGAAAAAGCATCCAGACGGCGCAAGCTATTGCACAAGTGGACTTTAAGTCTTACCTGATGGTTGGCACTGGGAGCGGCGAGCTTAGTCGCTCGACAGATGGTGTCAATGCAGCCTGCGCCTTCTCCGATATGTTCGTTAAAGAGCGCAGTACCGCTGGCTCTATCGTTTCGGACTACACCATTGATGTCTGGGATCGTCGCGGCGGCCATGTCTTCACCCTATCTCCTAGTAGTTTCCTCAAAGATGCGCTTGGTGCGACCGCTTTCTCTAGCACTGGCGGGGGCGGCAGCAATCTGCCCTGACTCGATTTCCTTCCTCTACTCCCAGCCTTGCTGTTTCAGGGCTGGGGCTTTTTGGTTTATGCGTCCCCACACTCAATCTTTTCTCCTCGATACCACAACCAGAAAAAGTGCCTTCCCCCGTTCCCACTCTCCCATTTGTTAACCTACATCCCATGCGCCTGCTTCCCGCTCTTCCCCTGCTGCTGCTGACGGCCTGCTCCGGCCAGATCAAAGATGTGCAGACGTTTTCGTATCTAGGCCACGAGCTGCGGAGCGGCATCATTGGCTATGACCGTTCGCCTCCAGCCGGTGGCCCTTACAGCCCGCTGTGGCAGACCTGCGGCAGCTACAGCGCCCCGATTTATTCCGAGTATGCGGTGCACAGCTTGGCACGCGGCGCGGTGTGGCTGACCTACTGGCCCACCCTCAGTCCCGCTGACCTCGGCAAGCTGAAAGACGCCGTCAGCGCTCAGCCGAACACCTTGCTTTCACCGCTGGCCGATCAGCCCACTGCCATCATGGCCACCGCTTGGAATGCCCAACTCAGCGCCGACAGTGTGAGTGACAGCCGCCTGCGCCGCTTCGTGCAGGATTATGCCAATGCCAAAAGCGTGCCGGAAGCGGGCCAGCCCTGCACGGGTGGATACGGGGGAACCCAATGAACCAAACTCAGGCCGACTCCGCACTAGAACAAGCCCGCGCCTTACTGCAAGCCGCCAAGCGTGTGGCCGTTATCACCGGAGCGGGCATAAGCGCCGAGAGTGGCATCCCCACTTTCAGAGACGCCCAAACCGGCCATTGGGCCAGATTTCGCCCTGAAGACTTGGCCAGCCCCGAGGAGTACCGGCAAGACCCCGAAACGGTTTGGGAATGGTACGCCGGCCGGTACCGTGATGTCAGCGCCGCCCAGCCCAATGCCGGGCACGCGGCTCTCACCGAATTGGAGCGGCGCAAGAACGGCCACACAGACGGTTTTTTGCTGGCCACCCAGAATGTAGACGGCCTGCATCAGCGGGCGGGCAGCCGCCAACTGGTGGAGTTGCACGGCAACCTGACCCACGCCCGCTGCGAAGCGTGCCAGCATTTGGCAGCCCTGCCCGCCCCGGAGACGTTTGAGCCGCCGCCGATCTGCCCGGAGTGCGGATCACGGATGCGCCCCAACGTGGTGTGGTTTGGCGAGTGGCTGCCGCCCGAAGCACTGGCCCGCGCTGAGAGAGCATTTGAAGCCGCCGACGTGGCCCTGGTGATCGGCACCAGCAGCTTGGTGCAGCCCGCCGCCGATCTGGCGCTGCTGACGCTTGAAAACGGCGGCAGCATCATTGAAATCAACCCCGATGTCACGCCGCTGAGCGAGTGGGCCAGCGTCGTGCTGCGCTCAGGGGCCAGTCAAGCGCTACCCGACTTACTGGGGGGCTGGGCATGAGCCAACCATTACGACCCCTAAAACTGCGCTCTTACGCGCCCACCGACTTGGCCGCCATCTACGATATCTGCTTACGCACAGCCGACGCGGGCGGTGACGGCGTGCATCTGTACCAAGACCCTTGGGTGCTGGGCCACCGCTACGCCGGGCCATACGCGGCGCTAGAACCGGAGTTTTGCTTTGTACTGGAGGGCTCAGAGCGGGTTGAAGGCTACATTTTGGGCGTACCCGACAGTGCCCGCTTTGCTCGTGAAAGCGAGGCCAAATGGTTTTCGCTGCTGCGCCCGCTTTATCTTCTGCTGCCTGAAACCGACAAAAGTGAGGACGCGCAGGCCCGCCGCCTGATCCACGCGGGCTGCCCAGCGCCCAGCGCGGCCTGGCTCAGCCAGTATCCGGCCCACCTGCACATTGACCTACTGCCCAGCGCTCAGGGGCAGGGCTTGGGCCGCGCTCTAATGCAAGCGCTATGGGCGGCTCTTCGGCAGGCGGGCGTGCCGGGCGTGCATCTCGGCGTCGGCGCGGGCAACCCCAAAGCACACGCCTTTTATCTTCACTTGGGCTTCACCGAGCTGGAGAAAGTCGAAGGCCGCTTTTGGACACTGGGCTACGACCTGCGCTAAAGCCTACTTCGCGCCCTACAGTTCAGACAAATCGGCGTTGAGCATCACCAAGCCGCGCACCGCGTCAGCCAGCGCCAAATGGCCGTTTGGCATGGCTACGATGTCCATCGGCTTGCCAAAGCTGCGCTGCTGGGTGACTTTGAAAGTCCTTAAGTCCACCACGCTGACCATGCCGCCCCTATCGGTCAGGTAAGCTCTGTCCTTCATCACGCTGATTTTGTCTGGATGGCCGCTCAGCTTGAGGCTGCGCTCCACCTGACCTTGCGGGCCGAGTTCCAGCAAACGGCCCTGTACATCCAGCGCCAAAACCTGACCCTCCCAACTTTGCAGGCCCACCGGAGCGCCGCCCACAGGGTAGACGGCCAGCACTTTTTCACCGTCGGGCGAGAGGGCAAAAATCTCTCCGGTGGTGTGCTGCGTGACCAGGATCCGCTCTGGCAGCGGCAGCACAGCGTCCATATAGTCGGCTTGAGGCATCTTGGTGGGCTTGGCGAGCTTGTTGATGTAGCAGCTCGCGCCCTTAAAGATTCGCAGTTCGCCGCTGGCTGCCGACTTGACATACACGCTGCCGTCCTTGACCGCCAGCCCCGCCGCGCCGCCGGGAACCGGATAGGTGCGCTCGATTTTGCCGCTGGCCACGTTGAGCACCACCAATTGCTCGTTGGCAGCGTCCAGCAGATACGCTTTGCCGCCGCTGTAGACGCCCTCGGTGTACCAAGCGGGGAGGAGCTGCTTGACGGCCACGCCGCTCAGCTTGCCATCGGCGCTGCGAATGACCAGCGGGGAGTTCATCGCCTCGCTGCGGGCCAAGATCAGGGTGCCACCCGCATTGATGACCACATCGGCTTGCTTGACGCTCGGCTGAGCAGCAGGCCAGATGAGGAATGCCGCCAGCACCGCCGCCGCGCTCAGGCCCGCCGCGAGGGAGAACGTCCGGCGGCGTGAAAACAGGCGCGGCGGAGTGCGACTGGGCAGTGTTCGACTTGGCGGCGTTGGCCGAGCAGCAGGCTGAGACTGGGCAACCGGAGCTAGAGGCTGGGCACGGGCGCTCTCCAGGAGCCGCTCACGCGCCCCACTCGGCAGAGGCACGGCGGGCAAGGCTGTCAGCAAGCCGCCCAACACCTGCTGGAGTTCGGCCGCTTGGCGGGCACAATCGGGACAGCCCGTGAGGTGCTGGCGCACGGCCCTGGCGGTGTCGGCGTCGGCAATACCGATGAGGACGACGTCCAGTTCAGCTTGGCAGTCTTGACACACTCTTTGTCGCTCACTCATCGGCTTTCCACCTCCCCTTCCGGCTCAACATTTCCAGCGTCGTGTAGCCCTTGTTCGCTCAGCATGCCGCGCAGGCGTTCCAGAGCGTACTTGAGACGGCTTTTGACGGTGCCCACCGGCACTTGCATGGCCGCCGCGATTTCCTCACGGGTTTGCCCTCTGTAGTAAGCCCGCTCCACCGTCTCGCGCTGGGGGGGCTTGAGACCCGAGAGTGCCGCTTGCACCCGCTCGGAGACTTGGCGCTGCTCGGTTTGCGTGAGCAAGTCCACCCGTTCGTCGGCCAGCGGCAGCGGTGTGCCTTCCTCGTCCTCCAAGGAAGTGTGAAAGCGCACGCCGCGCAGTTTGGAAATGGCCGCGTGGCGCACCACCGTCAGGATGAACGTGGAAAAGGCGGCCCGCTGCGGGTCAAAGAGCTGGGGCTTTGCCCAGACTTTCAAAAACGAGTCGTGAACGATTTCTTGCGCCGCCGCGCTTTCCTTGAGGATGTAGAGCGCCAAACCGTACGCGGCGGCGTGATAACGGTCAAACAGTTTGCCCAGCGCCGCTTCGTCGCGCAGGGCAAAGCGGGCGATCAGCTCGGCGTCACTGGTGGCTGAATCGCTGATGACCGGACTGCTGATGACTGGCCCCGCTTCGGCTCTGGCCGCATCATCGCTCCGCATGGGTTTCAAAGTATCACCCCAATCGGCAGTCCGGGCAGCGGCCCGCGCCACTCCCCGAGTGTTTGTCGCCAAGCTCAGCATCAGGCGTTCTCCTCACTTAAAGGTACGCGCCGCCGCCGCCAAAAGTTCAGAGTAGAAAGGCGCTGCTTGTGCCTCTAGCTTTCTCTGACCCACACCGAGCGGTGCCGTCTCCCTGCCCACTCGCAGCCTGACCGCCCTACTTGCTTGCGTCGCCTTCGCCCGAAGTAGTGCCCAGCCCAGCGAAACCATGAAAGACAGCTCAGCAGGGATTTCAGCTTTCGCGGCGACACTGAAGTAAGTTCAAAGGGGATCTGGACGAGCAGCCCTCTCCCCCACTGTTTTCAGCTCAGTTCGTGGTACTCGCCCCGGAAGTAAACCAGCGGGTCGTCGTCGGTGTAGCGGCTGTACTGCACTTCACCCAAGTACAAAGTGTGGTCGCCCGCGTCAATGCTGCGCTCTTTGCGGCAGACCAGTTGGGCCACCGCGCCGCCGATCAGCGGCAGACCTTCGTGGTCAAACCAGATCACCGAAGCGCTCTGCGGCTTACCCGCGAAATGCTCGCTCAGCGCCCGCTGCGAGGTACTCAGCACGCTGACGCCGAACCGCTCGACCTCGGCCAGCGCGTCGTGCATACTGGCCCGCTTGTCCACGCTGACCAAAATCAGCGGCGGAGACAAGCTGACGCTGACAAAGGCGTTGGCGGTCATGCCGCGCTTTTCGCCCGCATGGAAGGCGGTGATGATGGTGACGCCGCTGGCAAAACGGCCCAGCGTTTGACGGAACTCGTGGGGAGGCAAAGTCATGCGCTGATGCTAGCGCCGCCTGAGCCTCCGACCAAATGAAACTTGGCCAAATGAAAAAGCCTGCCCATTTACGGAGCAGGCTTTTTCATTCTGAAGGGGGACTTAGAAAATGGAACCCGGCCTAAGCGGCGATTACCAGCGAATATCCGGCGCGGTCAGTACCTGCTCGGCGGGCAAGCTGGTCAGCAGTTGGTAGGTCAGCGTGTAACTGCCGGGAATCACGCGGGTCAGCAAGATGGTGTCGCCGTCTACACGCGGCGAGAGGTTGGCGAGGCTGGGGCCGCTCACCGACAGCGGACCGCGCACCGCCGAGCCGCTACTGGGCAAGGGATCGGTGATCTGGACATTGTCGATGGTGCTGTCCGCCGTGATTTGCAGCGTGACCACGTAGCCCTGCGCGTTCGCCTCGATGCTCTTGGCCACGCCCGCCCGCGCACCCTGCTCCACGTTGCGGGTGATGTTGGCTCCGCCCGGACTGCGCACACGGGCCTGACCCGTTGTCCGCAGGCCAACCGGATCGAGCACCGCTTCGGCGCTGTCAGTGCGGCAAACCCGAACCGGCACTTTGAGGCGCAGCGGATTGCCTGAAGACAAATCGCCGCGCAGGGTCAGCGGGTAATCGCTGGTCCAACCCGCCGGCAAGTTGAGGTTAAGGGTGCCGGGCAGCTTGTAGGGAAAGTCGGTTTTGGCGGTGGCGGTGAGCTGGGCCACGTCGCAGGCTCCCAGCAAATCGGGAGAGGTCAGCAGCGTGACTTCGGTGCGCGGGGTGTACTCGATGGTGACGCGCCCGGTGGTGCCGTCGACCACGCGGCCTACCGGCGGGTTGTTGACGCTGCTGCCGGCCAGTTGGGTGGGATCAATCGGGTAATCGCCGGGGCGCAGCGGCATGGTGATGGGCGTGCTGTAGGTCTTACCGGCTAGGTTGAAGGGAATGCCGGTCAACGGAATGCGCTGGCTGCCGTAAATCGCCACCGAATCGACGCTCAAAGCTCCTTCCGGCGGGCGGGCCACGAAGCGCAACTTCACGTCACCGGGCGTGTAGCGCAGTTCGGTCGGCGACACCACATTGCCGCTGCCCTGCAAGACAGTGGCGCTGACCGGCACGTAGCCGCTCGGCAACACTGGGCGCACCGAGTTGTCTTTGGCTTCGATATAGCTGGCATTGGGAATCGGCTTGCCCTGAGGATCGACCACGTCCACCACCAGTTTGTAAGGCGGGCGGGCCACGAAGCGCAGCTTGACGTTGCCGGGGGTGTAGCGCAGTTCGGTGGACGAAATCACGTTGCCGGTGCCCTGCAAGACGGTGGCGCTGACCGGAACGTATCCGCTCGGCAAGGTTGGGCGCACGGTGTTGTCGTTGCTGAGGGTGTAACTCGCCCCCGGAATCGGATTGCCCTGCGGGTCAACCACGTCGACGAGCAGTTGGTTGCTGATTTTGGCGGTGGTGGGCGGCGTAAAGCCCCCGACCCGCGCCGTGATCGGCTTGTCGTCGAGTCTGAAGCTGTAGGTCACGGCGTTGGAATACTGCTTGGTGGTGGGCAGCACCTTAATATAGACCGCCCACTCGCCCACCAGCGCGGCAGTGATCGGAAACTTGACGGTGGCGTATTTGCCGTTGTCGCTGCTCGGCAAATCAACGCGCTTGTTGCCGGGTTCGACCACCCAGTTTTGGGCTTCTTTGGGGCCGTCGATGTCGTAGTTTGTGACGCTCAGCGTTTTGCCGACCCAGTCGGAGGGCACGGTCAGGCGGGCCACCAGCAAATCGCTTTGCTCGGTGTCGCGGGCGTTGACCGTGAAATCGCTGGTTTCTAAGGTGAAAGGAGTGGACACCCGCAGCGCGAAGCTGTTTTTGCCGTCGCCGCTGCTGTTGACCTTGAGGTTGTAGGTTCCGGCGGGCAGGCCCGAGGCCCACAAACTTTCCCAAGTGTGCTCGCGGTTCATGCCGAAAGTGCGCTCAAACACCGTTCCGCTTGTCCCGCTGAGGGTGAAGGTGGTGGAGAACTGGATATTTTTTCCGTACAGCTCATCTCCGAAGTAGCCTTGGGCCTTGGTTTTGCGGCCATCGGCATAATCCGAGAGGTTGAGGGTCGGGCTGTAGACTTCCAACCCAATCGGCTTGTAGGCGTCTTGGGGAGAAACCCGAATGACGTAGGTTTCAATATCAATCGGCCATTTTTCGCCCACCGAGGCCAGTGGCAGCACCCCGCCGGTTTGGGCCAGCGCTGCGGGAGCGCCCAGGGTCGCCAGCGAGAGGGCCGCGCCCAGCAGGAGAGCAGCGGAGGGAAGGCGGGTTTTCTTGGCCGTGTTGTGGAGCGTATTTTGTTCAGACATGCAGTCTCCGTGAAGCCGACTTTTCAGCGCTTGGGCAGGCTTGGGTGGGGTGCGAAATAACGTACTCGGCACAAGAATACACGCCCCGCCCGCTTGGTGCCGCCGCCTGCTCTATCTTGAGGGCATGTTGGCCCGCTCTCAAGCCCAGATTTCGCTGTCCGCTCTGCGGCACAATGCCCAGCTTCTCTCACGCCGGGCCGGAGTGCGGCTGATCGCCCCCGTCAAAGCCAACGCTTACGGCCACGGCCTGGAGCTGGTGGTGCGGGCGCTGGAAGACTTGCCGGAGGTGTGGGGCTTCGCGGTGGCCATGCCGCGTGAAGCGCAGGCGCTGGCGGCCCTCAGGCCCAGCAAGCCGGTGCTGCTGCTGACCCCCGCCGCGCCGCAGGAGTTTGCCGAACTCACCGACTTGGGCGTGCGGCTGAACATCAGCACCGCCGAGGAAGTCGCCGCCTTGCCGAAAAATGCCAAGGTGCATTTGAAAGTGGAAACCGGCATGAACCGCAACGGCGCGAGGCCGATCGAAGCCGTCAGGCTCGGTCAGCAGCTCGCGGATCTGGGAATGCTGGAAGGCGTCTACACCCATTTTGCCCGCGCCGACGAACCCGACCTCGGCCCTACCCGCCAGCAGCTTGAAGTCTTTCAAACGGTCTTGGCACAGCTTCCATCCTCGGTCAGTGGCGCTCCGCTGCTGGCCCACGCGGCCAACGGCGGCGGCGTGCTGGGCCTCGGTCAGGTGGAGGGGCTGAGTCTGGCCCGTCCGGGGCTGGCGCTCTACGGCTACGCGCCGGAGCATCTGCACGGCCTGTGGCCGCTGCGGCCTGCCCTGCGCTTGATGGCCCGCGTCGGCTCAGTCCACCGCGTTTATGTGGGCGAAACCATCGGTTACGGCGGGCTGTACACGGCGGAGCGCGACCAAGACGTTGCCACCGTGCAATTTGGCTACGCCGACGGCTACCCGCGCAACGCCACCCTCAAAGCGCAGTGTGTGGTGGCGGGTCAGGTGCGCCCAGTGCGGGGCCGCATCTGTATGGATCAGTTCATGCTGGATGTCAGCGGCCTGAGCGTGAAGGTGGGCGACTGGGTGGAAGTCTGGGGCAGCGGGCCGGTGACGCTGGGCGACGTGGCGGCGTGGGGCGACACCGTGGACTATGAAGTGCTGACCGGGCTGGGCGAGCGGGTGGAGCGGGTGGCGGCGGAGTGAACGCAGAGGCAAGCTAAGACGGCAACTCCACTTCTCCAGCCGCCAACAAGTCAGCCAGCGTGGTAAAGCCTGCCAAACGCGGCCAAGTCGGCAAAAAAGCTTGGGTGGCCGTCACTTCGTTGGGCACCACCACCACCCGCACGCCAGCACCAGCGGCAGCCGTCGCGCCGTTGAAGCTGTCTTCTATGGCCAGACACTGCTCAGGGCGCAGACCCAGTTGCGTGACCGCCAGCGTGTACAGCTCCGGGCTGGGCTTGACCTGAGTCACGTCGTAGCGGGTGGCCATCACCTCAAAAAACCCGAGGAGGCCGTGCTGCTCCAGCCAGCGGCTGACCCAGACTTTGTCGCTGCTGGTCGCCAGAGCCAGCCGGAGGCCCACCGCCCGCGCTTCTTCCAGCACGCCCAGCACGCCGGGGCGCAACTCGGAGACGGTGATGTCGGCAATGATCTGGTCGTGCAGCTCGGCGTGGACTTCGCTCCGGCGCATCTGCACGGTATCGGGGAGCCCCAGCCAAGGATCGAAAGCGTCCCAAGTGCCCACGCCCTGCTGCCAGTCACGGAGCGCCAGCTCGCGCCCGTGCTGACGGTAGAGCGCTTCCCAGCGGCGAAATTCAAGGGTTTCTGTATCGAGGATGGTGCCGTCGAAATCAAAGATCAGGGCTTGGATGGTGGAAGCAGAAACGGTCATGCTTCCAGTGTAAGAGCTTTCAGCTCTCCATCTCTCCCATCGCTTTCAGCACATTTTGCACGTGGGTGTCCAAATCCACGCCGAGTTCCTGTGCGCCTTGCGTGACCTCCTCACGGTTGACGCCGCCTGCGAACGCTTTATTTTTGAAGCGCTTCTTGAGGCTGGAGAGCTCAACCTTGCTCACGTCTTTGTCGGGGCGCACCAGTGCGGCGGCCTGCACCAAGCCGGTCAGCTCGTCTACGGCAAACAGCGTCTGAGCCAATTTGGTTTCACGCGCCACCCCGCTGTAAGTCGCGTGGCCGAGAATGGCCGTCAGCACCTCTTCACTGAGTTCAGTGTTGGAGCGCAAATACTCCACGCCCCAAAACGGGTGCTGCTCCGGGTGAAGTTCGTAATCGAAGTCGTGCAGCAGGCCAGTCACGGCGTACGTTTCTTCATCTTCATTCCAGATGCGGGCATAAAAGCGCATGGCCGCTTCCACATTCAGCATGTGCCGCTGCAAAGATTCGGAGGGGGTGTGCTGGAGCATCAGGGCGTAGGCTTGGTTGCGCTGCATAAAAGCAAAGATAGCAAGCGGCAAGCTATCCTTTCCTCATGACCCACTTCTCCCCTGCCGACCCCAGCCCCCACGCACTGGGCTTTGCCATGCCGTCGGAATGGGCACCCCACGCCGCCACCTGGCTGGGCTGGCCCGCTGACGACGAGCTTTGGTTTGGCCATCTGGCCGGAGTGCGCAGCGAGTTCGCGGAACTCATTAAAACCATTGCCCGCTTTGAACCGGTTCAATTGATTGTGCGTGACGAGGAAAGCGAACACGACGCCCGCCTGAGGCTGGAGGGTTCCAATGTCACCTACCACCGCCAAGCCCTAGACGACGTGTGGCTGCGCGACAGCGGCCCGATTTTTATCAAGCGCGGCCAGCAAGTCGGCCTGATCAATTGGCGCTTTAACGCTTGGGGCGGTAAATTTGAATTTGAAAACGACAACCAAGTACCCGAATATGTGGCGGGAGCGCTCGGCATGGCGCACTGGGACAGGCCCGAGGTGCTGGAAGGCGGCGGCTTGGAAGTCAACGGCGCGGGCGTGGGCCTGACCACCCGTTCGTGCTTTTTGACGGATACCCGCAATCCTGATTTGACTGAAGCGGGGTACGCGGCGCTGCTGCAAGAGACGCTGGGCCTGGGAAAACTGCTGTGGCTCGGCGGCGGCCTGGAAAACGACCACACCGACGGCCACATCGACACCATCACCCGCTTTGTGAATGAAACCACCCTCGTGACCAGCATAGAGAGCGACCCAGAGGACGCCAATTTTGCCCCGATGCAGCGCAACTTGGCCGCCCTGCGCGAGATGACCGACGCCAGCGGCCAGCCTTTCACAGTCGTGGAGTTGCCGCTGCCTGCCGCCCGCTTGGAAGGCGCGGAAGGCCGGCTGCCGCCCACCTACGCCAACTTTTATATCGGCAACGGCTTTGTGGTGGTGCCGCAGTACCACGACGCCAACGACAAAAAAGCCTTGGAGGTGTTGAGGCCACTTTTTCCGGGCCGCCAAGTCATCGGCCTGCCTAGCCGCCAACTTATCGAGGGCGGCGGCTCGTTCCACTGCGTCACTCAGCAGCAGCCAGCGGGCGAGGTGTGGACGGGCAAAGAAGCTTAACTGTCCTTAGCTCCCCACCCCCGCCACCTCTGCCGCCGTTCCGGCCAGCAGCAGGGTATCGGTGCTCAGCAAGACTTCCTGCGGGCGGGCACGCAGAGCTTGGTTGTCCCGCCAAATCGCCACCACCAGCGCTCCGCTGTCTTGGCCGAACTGCTCGATGGTTTTGCCCACATAGCCGCTCGGCACCGCGCCCTCGCGCACCGTGAAGTGGCTGGAATCGAGGTCGCTGCTCAGGAAGCGGGCCAGGTGCGGCGCGATCATCAGCCGGGCAATGCGGTTGCCGCTGAGCTGATAAGGGTTGACCACCTCGCTGGCCCCCGCCCGGCGCATTTTGCGGGCCGCGCTTTCGTCACTGGCCCGCGCAATGATTTTGAGTTCCGGCACCAAGCCCCTGGCCGAGAGCACCACATACAAATTGGCCGGATCAGAATGAATGACGCTGACCAAAGCGCCGGCTCTTTCAACGCCTGCCCGCTTGAGCACTTCTTCGTCGGTGGCGTCGCCTCCCAGCACCTGCAACCCGTGCGCCGACGCGTAGGCCAAGCGCTCCGCGTCGGTGTCGATCACCACCACGCTGCGGCCGGCTTGCTTGAGGGCGGCGCAGACCGCTTCACCGACTTGGCCGTAGCCGCACACCAACGTATGACCCTTGAGCATTTTCACTCGCCGCTCCTTTCTGCGCCGCGCCCGTTGCGGATCGACCACGCCGCGCAGCGCACTTTCGGCCAAAACCGTCAGCAAATACAGCATCAGCCCGATGCCCGCCACCATCAAGACATCGGTGAAATACTCGCCTGGGCGGCTGAGTTGATGCACTTCATTGAAGCCCACCGTGGTCAGCACCATCAGCGTCATGTACACGCTGTCTGACCAGTTCCAGCCTTCCAGCCAGTGATAGCCCGACGCGCCGCCACCGATGAGGGTCAGCAGCACCAACACCAACCAGATCGGGCGCACGCTGGACATACACACAAGTATGAAGGGTTGGGAAGCTTGCCTTGTTGCGGCGGGTTTGAGCTACCCTCAAAGCATGTCCACTCCCGCTGCACCAATGCCTTCAAGCGTCAATCTGGCCGTCATTCAAATGCACGTCACCGACCAACTCGCCGACAACCTGACGCGGGCCGAGCAGCATGTCAGAGACGCCGCCGGAGCAGGCGCGAACGTCATTTTGCTGCCGGAACTGTTTGAAAGCCTGTACTTTTGCCAAGTGGAGCGCGAAGACTACTTTGCTCTGGCGCATCCGGTCGAAGGCCACCCCTTTTTGGGCCAATTTCAAAATCTGGCCGCTGAACTCGGCGTAGTGTTGCCGATCAGCTTTTTTGAAGCGGCGGGCCAGACCCATTACAACTCGCTGGCCTGCATCGACGCAGACGGCAAGATGCTCGGCGTCTACCGCAAAGCCCACATTCCTGACGGGCCAGGCTACGAAGAAAAGTACTATTTCACGCCCGGCGACACCGGCTTCAAGGTCTGGCCGACCCGGTATGGGCGCGTTGGCGCGGGCATCTGCTGGGATCAGTGGTATCCCGAATCGGCGCGGGCCATGCTGCTGCTGGGCGCTGACTTTTTGCTGTACCCCACCGCCATCGGCTCGGAACCTGAGGGCGTGGAAAGCCCCAACAGCCACGCCATGTGGCAGCGGGCCATGCAGGGCCACGCGGTCAGCAACTCCAGCTATGTGGGCGCGGCCAACCGCATCGGCGCTGAAGTGGTGGCGGGGCTGACCCAGACTTATTACGGCCACAGTTTTATTAGTGATTACACCGGCGAATTGGTAGCCGAATTCGGGAGCGCTGAGGAAGGAGCGCTGATTCACCCGATGAACTTGCAAGAAGCCCGCAAATTCCGGGCGGGCATGGGCTTTTTTCGGGACCGCCGTCCCGAACTCTACGGCCCACTGATGACCATGGACGGCGTGACGCGGCGGAGCTGAGCCGTGCCCCAACCCCAGTACCAACTTCAGCCCCAGCACCCACTTTTGAGCGCCCTCAGCAGCGCTACAGTAAAGCAGTCATGAAGCGCTTGCTGCTCCTGCTCACTTCCGCCTGCCCCGCGCTTCTGAGCGCCTGTGCGCCGATGGCCAGCCTCAGTCCGGTGGTGTACCAGCCGCCCGGTTTGGCCGAGCAACTGCGCTTTACCCAGCGCCCGGTAGGCAGCCCCGACGTGCTGATCTTCGGCATTTCGGGGCGCTGCGGCCCGCCTTGCCAAGCGCCGCAGGACAACTGGGATTACCTCGGCGAGCGCGGCACGCTGGCGACCATCGCCAAGGTCTTTGAGCAGCGCGGCCTCAAAACCGAAGTTCACGGCTACGCCGAGCGCATCACCACCGATTTCACCTCGCGCCGCTCCAAGCTGCCCCAGCGCGGCGTCCTCGATTTGCTCAGCGACTACCAGCGGCTGATCAAAGCGTACGTCACGGGCCGCAGCAATCCGGCCCGCATCGTGTTGGTGGGCCACTCGCACGGCGCAGTGTGGGCGCACTACCTGAGCACCCTATTTGGTCAGGTGCCGATCGCCGCCCTGATTGATTTGGACGCCAACTGCGCGGCCTGGAATGTAGACCACAGCCCCGAACTGGTGGCGGCCCAATCGGCGGTCTGGGGCAACGACCCCCAGCGCTCACCGCTGCTGGCCTGCAACAGCGTGTTGGTGAACGGCAAAACCGTGCGTCTCAAAGACACCGTCTGGCCCAATGTGGCGGTCAATCTGGAAGTGCAGAGCAAACGGTGGCCCGCCAGCAGCGGCGCTACGCCCGGCCTTTACGTCAACTACCTGTTCGAGCTGACGCCCAACCAGCGCTTGGACGGCAGCAAGAGCGGCATCAAGACCTTTATCTCGGCGCGTGAAGACCACAGCGGCGTGTCTTATGCCAAAAGTCAGGCGATTGGCTGGGTGGCTCAGCAGCTCGAAACGCTGCCCTGGCTGACCCAGCAGACGGCTATGCCCGCTTCGCCTTGAAATAAATAAAGCAAGCTCAGGGCAGCTTCTTCAACTCAAATTGCCACTCGAATGACCGGCCCCACGGAAAGGAAGCGTCGGCGAGGGTGTAGCGCTGGGCAAATTGCAGCGGGAAGTCTTTTTGGGCCAGTGCCAGCGCCACCTGCGAGGCTTTGGCACTGCTCAGTTCGGCTTCGGGCAGGGCTTTGCGAATTTGCGGGCGGAGCTGAGCGCTGTAGATCACGTCGTTGGTGTACTCGCGGGCCAGCAGCGCGTCTTGCTTGATGGGGTCAGCGCCGTGCAGCACCAGCTTGGCGTGCGCCAGCGCTGAGCCGAGGTTGTTGCCGGGCGTGCCCCACGCGGCCAGCGCGGCCAAGTTCTCCGGGCGGCGCAGGGTGGTGAGATCACTCCACAGCCCCGGATTGCCCTGATTGACCGCGTTGACATCCACCACCGCCACCTTGCCCCGCCGCAGCAGCGCCGAAATCCGCAGCGCCGCCTTGCGCGAGTCGCCGCCGTTGTAGACATACAAAGTCAGCGGCGCACTCTCTCCCGCCGCTGCCAAAGTAAAGCCGGTGGCCTGAGCGTGCAAGGCAACACTACGCGACAGGGCAATCCCTTCATATTTGATGACCGCGTCCGCCTTTGTGGGGTCGCTGTACTCCACTTTGACGCGGGCTGCTTCCGGCGCGAGGGCGCGGGCCACCAAGCTGCTCAGCACCTCGTCCGCGCCCGGGTAAACCAGCACGTTGGCGGGCGCGGTTTTGGCGAGTTCTGCGCCTTCTTGCGGCGCGGGCGAGCCGGGCAGGGCGTCGTCCCAGGTGATGTGCAGCTCCCTAAAGGTGCCGTCGGCAGCCCAGGCCAGCATCTCGCGGGCCACCGCCAAGTTCCGCGCCCGGTCGGTGGCGTCGGGCGAGCGCGGCAAGGTGATGAAGGCGTAGATCGGCTGCTTCTCAGCGGCTTTGGTTTTCAGGACTGCAAGCCGCGCCAGGGCAACATCCACGCTGATGGGTGAGGTGCGCGACTGCACCAGCCCGCCGTAAGCCAGCGCGTCCAGCGAGACGATCAGCGGCAGGTTTTGAGGTGTGGTCTGGGCGGCCAGCCACGCTTCAAGGGGAGCTTCGGCTGCTCCCTGCTTCAGTGCGCCGAGGAGCCACTGGGGAGCCAGCCGCACGTCGGGGCTGATGAGTCCGGCAATGTCGGCGGGCAAGGTGGAGGTGGCCGGGCGCGAGTCGAGCGGCAGCAGAATCTGGGCTTGGACGGCGGGAAAGAGCAGCAAAGCGGCGGCAAGCAGGCGAAGGGAAAAGCGGGACTTCATGCGTCTAAGCTAGCGAAGAAAAGTGAGGAGAGCGGACAGGGAGAAGAGCCAGCGAGTTAGTTCTTGAGCCACGCCTTCTTCAGCAGCGGATAAGGATTGACGGCCTCACCACTCCGGTAAATGCCGTAGTGCAGGTGCGGCGGCGTGCCTTTGGCGTTGCCGCTGTCGCCGACGTAGCCCACCACCTCGCCCGCCTTGACCCAGTCGCCACGCTTCAAATTGGGATAGCGCTCCAGGTGCGCGTAGTAATGTCTCGCGCCGCTTGGCCCCAGAATCATCACCGTTCGGCCTCCCAGACGGTCGGGGCCGACGTTCAGAATCATGCCTCTGGTGGTCGCCACGATCTCCGTACCGCGCGGCGCGAAGATGTCCACGCCCTCGTGTCTGCGCCCCTCTGAGCGGGCACCTCCCCAGGTATCGGTGAAGCGCACCCCTGGCAAAGGCAGCGGCAACCTGCTCGGCGCGGGCGCGGGGGACGACAGCAGCGCCGCGTACCGCTGGGCATTTTGGAGGAAGGGCCAGGTCAGATAAGCGCCGCCCGCGAGGAGGGTAAGGGTCAGGAGCCAGCCGAATAAACGGCGCATAGAGCTGTATTTTCAGGCTTACGGGTGAGGACGGCTTGAGCGGCGGACGCCAACCAGCCCGGAGGCTCTCCCCTTTCGTCTGCGGGTATCTGATTAGCGGCTTGTAGAAGGTCAGCAGCGCAAGGACATCAAGACGTCGACGGGATCCTGACCCCGCAGACGGGCGGTTTCCACGGTGGACT
>NZ_VKDB01000018.1 GCF_007280555.1 Deinococcus detaillensis
AGCCGGATGGGTTCGACTTGCCTCATCAATGTTCGCTGCATCGTCATCAATCGGTGCTTTGCCAAACCGTAAAAGTTGCCCTCCTGCCCCCTGGCAACGGCGTGATACGCCCGGGCTGCTAGGTTGGAGATGTCCACCGCCAAGAAGACCGGCGGGGTCATACGCTGTGGAGCGCCCGCCACGCTTTGAAGGTTACCGGGAACAGCGGCTCGGCCAGTTGGTCCATTGCCCGTGAAAAATGCGGACTCTCGTGCTGGGCAAAAAGACGTGGTACTGAGCTCAAAAGTAGATTGGGCTGTCCCGGCCGGGACAGCCCTCAAGCACGATCCGCCGCAGCCCAGTAGAGCCATGGATGTGCGGCCTGAAAATCAAGCTGCATGACGCTCTGGCAGCAGATCAAAGCATCTGAAGGACTGTGAGCTTCATGCTCAAGATTTGGTTGCACAGTATGTATTCCCGGCAATGCGCCATCCGCGCGTAAGAACGGAATACGTAGTTAAGATCCTGCGGGCACCGGTACCATCAGTAACTGACCCGCTTCATTGCCGCACAGCAGCAAGTCTTCGTCCATCCAACAGACGACCCGCAGCGGGGCTGAAGAGCGGTACAAGAGTCGGGGCTGAGGGTCTTGCAAGACCGTGAGGTACAGTCCCCCGGAGCGTCCGGCCGCCACAAGTGCAGTGCCGCCGGGTGAGAATGCCAGCGCGCTTACTTCCTCCCGAAATGCCAGCGTGAGGACGGCGCGGCCCTTATCGACCAGTGTGACACTCCCTCCAGTTGCCGCCGCGACGAGCCCGAATCCAGACGGCGCTGAGTCGACAGCGTTGATGGTTCGGCGCTCAGGGTGCTGCCAGAGAACAGTGGCGTGCAGGGCCGCCTCATTGAACAGCTGCAGTTGGCCGTCACCGGTGCCCAGAATCAAGGTGTCGTCGTGACTGACATGCAGTGTGACAAGGCGGCCGGGTTGTCCAGGAACCTGGCCGAGCTGCCGGGGACCGAGGACATTCCAGACGCCGAGCGCACCGTCGTCTTGAATCGTGACCGCTTGGTGCTTCCCCCGGACCACCAGATGCGTGATTCGGTGTAGGCCACGCTCAGAGCGCAAGGAGTTTCCAGACCATACGCTCAGGGTTCCGGAGTCGTCTCCCGCCACAAGGCCTTCATCCGTGATCCACACCCCTACCGGATTGCCTTGTAGACCATCAAGCTGTTGCAGCGGCTGGCCTTCTCGGTCAAACACCCGCAACCGGAGATCGGCACCAGCCGTCACAATACGCTGACCGTCACTGTGAAGATGGGTCAGCCAGCTACGGTGGGCCGGGATGATCCTGACCGCAGTAGCTGGCGCTGACCCTGGCTGGCTGAGAGACCCTGCACTTGGACCCACACTGAGCAGCCTGAGCAACGCCGCAGCGTCCGGCAAGCGCTCGGCACTGTTCAGAATGAGGCTCTGCTCGATGGCCTGACGCAGCAACGCCGGCACGCCCGTCGGCAACACCGGCAGTGGCTGCCCTAGGCCGCGTTGCCCGGCGGTGGGGGGCACCTCCCCGGTTAAGGCAAACAGCGTCAGGGCCGCCAGCGCATAAACATCACTGGCCGGCCCGGTACGCGGCGGAGAGAGCAGCTGTTCAGGTGCCCAGTAGGGCGCAGCAGCTTCTTCAGCCCAGCCCAGGTCAAGCCGAGCGCCAGACGGCAAGAGGCTGACGCGGTGTGGTCCCAGTTGGCCGTCAATTCGGCCGTGGCGCTGCAAGTCCTGCAGTCCCTGGGCGAGTGCGGTCAGGACGTTGAGCGCTTCCCCAGCGTCCAAGCGCTTGCCGCTTTGCACCCGTTCTTGCAGCGACTCGCCAAGCGGCAAGGCCGTAACTGCGTAGTGGGTGCCGTGCTGCTCGAAGACCTGGTGTGGCCGTTGCAGATGAGCGTCAGTCCGGTCAGTGCGCTGCTGCAGCAGCGCGGTCCAGGCTGTGCGCCGAACGTCCGATCCCTCAGGCAAGATGGCCAACGTCCCCAAGCGCCGGGAGCCCACAGGAAAGAACTCCAAGAGCAGCACCTGCCGCTGATGCGTTTCGTCCTCAGCGAGGTAGCTGAGGCCCCCCTCGGTTCTACGCAGCGCCCGGAGCGTGCGGTAACGGTGGTAGAGGCGCGTCTCAACAGGAAGGGCGAGCTGCACCTCACCGCAGATGGGGCAATGCAGCTCGCTCACCCCTGTGGGGCGGGCACAGTTCGGGCAAGGGTTCATGGCCCGACCTTGGATTTGAGATCCGCCGCACTCTTGGCGTATTCCAGAACGATTTCGATTCGGGCATGCGCTGGATTGTTGAGGGCCAGATTTTTGAGCGGATCCTGGCCGCCGCGCCCAGCGGTGGCGATGAAATACGGAGGAATACCGCCGCTGTTGACCAAAAAGCGCGCCACGGCGGCGGCGCGATTGGTGGCGTCTTCCCAGCGATCGGCTTTTGCCGCCAGGGTGGGCTGGGTATGACCCTCCACCCGGATGCGTCTCCAGGTGTTGGCATTTTTCCGCAGTGCCAGCGCGAAGCGGTCCAGGGTGGCTTGGCCAGCCGAACTGAGAGCTGCTGTTCCAGGCGTAAACAGTACGCTGTTGGCAAAGACCCAGCGCTGCGTTCCCGGCGGATCGTTTTTGCTGACGTTGGGTACTGGCCGCTGATCCACGGCGATCAGCTGCTTAACCGCCTTGGCAAATTCTTTTTGAGCGTCCTTGTAGCGGATATCGTCCCAGCTCACCCGCCCCACGGCGGTGAGGGCCGCCACGAAGAACACCATCACCAAAACGAGGTTTAAGGTGGTGTCCGTCAAGGCGACATAAGGATTGAGCTCCTCGCGTCCATGACGCAGCCGCCGCGTCATGCGGGTTGGCCTTCCTGAGGAAGGTGCGCCGGCAGATCATGAAGACTAGCCAGCAGACGGTCTAACGTGCTGGTCAGCTGACCCTGAACGTGAACCAAATCGGCCGTCTGCAGCTGTCCAGGCAGCGCCTCGAGCAGATGGATCACCCGCAACGCTGATTCACGGTGGTGCTCAAGGACGCCTTGGAGGGCCTCGCGTTCTGGATCTGTTTGAGTCCGGCGCTGCTCGGCAACCTCGCTTTGATATTGAAGCTGCTGACTGATGCCTCGCATGGCCTTATTGGTCTCGGTCAGTTGATCGAGCTGGCCCGTAGCCAACAGCACCAGTTCTTTAACCCGGGCCTGATCCTCGTGTTCTGTAGCCTGCTTCTGAGCTGCTTGCTCAACCCTCGTGCCAAGGGCACCAAGCAGATGCTCCAAGTGTTCGTGTGTCTCGAGGGTAGCCCTCAAAAGGAGGGCCTGGGCGTGCTCCTGCTGATTACGCCAGCTCTCGGCCAATTGTTCTTGTCGGGCGCTGAGGGCTTCTACCAGTTGGTTCGGGCTGTCTTGTAGCCTGGTCATCACGGGGCTGAGCTGTTCGAGTGTCGTGGTCAGGCGGGCGGTGGCCACCATCAGCGTCTGTTCGCTTTGCAACTGGTCTTTCATACGGGTGCGCTCCGCATCGTCTTTGGCCCGCAGAGTCCGTTCAAGTGACGTCGTGGACGTCTGGGACGCGCCGAGCGTTTCTTGCAGACCCTCTAATTTGGAGCTGACCACATTGACCTCTCTGGTATAGGTACTCAGTGTGTCCCCGATCTGGGTCCCGAGGTGATCGAACCCTGCCTTGATACTGGTGGTGACGCCCTGCGTTCCCAGAAGGTAGGCGGCCTCGCCCCTGGCCAGATCCTGGCTGACCTGGTTCATCTTCTCGGTTGACTTGAAGATCTCCTGCACGATTTGAGCGCCTGAATTGCCGAAGGCGGCCTGCAACTCACGGATTTCTTTGAGTTCTCCGTCCGAGTGCAGCTTGAGGGCCTGCATCGATTTGTCGAACATCTCGCTGAAGGCGCTGTAGATGTTGCGGAAATCCTGCTGATGGTCCTTGATGGCGTTCACGGCGTGGGTCAGGTGCTCACTGCTTTGCCGAACGTCACTGCTGGCCCGCTGCAGAGCTTCGGAGATCCCTTTTGATGTGACTTCCAGCGTCTCCAGACTCTTTTGAATGACGCCGCCAGCATCCTTGAGCACTTGAGCGAACTGTTCGCTGGTGGCCGCGATCTTCGATTGCGTGTCGGCCAGGAAGACTTCACTTCGCCGAACGAGGTCGCTCAGGCTGGCGACCTGCTTCTCGCTGCTGGCGGGGTAGATCATCGGCGCGAATTGTAAGGAGACCCGGTCCAAGTCACCGGCGAGCTGCTCGGCCTGAAGACCCGCAACAGCATTGATGGCCTGCAAGATAAAGGCGGTGGTGACGCCCCAGAGGGTCCCGGCGAACGCCCCGCCCATCTGCTTGAGGGTCACCCCCAGACTCTGGGCAACCGTTTTAGGATCGCCAGCATTGATCGCGTCTTGAATCTGCGGCCCAAGACTGCTGAGCGTATAGGCCAGCCCTACGACGGTGCCGATCAAGCCGAAAAGCAGCAGCAGGTTGGGAACGGTGCGGGCCGGAGCGATAAGGCGTGCGGCGGTGTCCAGCACAGGCTCAAGCACATCAGCTGGCCGGGCAAAGGCCAGTCCCTGTTGGTCAAGCATTGAGCGCAGCAACTGTCCGGCAAGTCGGTCCTGGTTTTTCCCGAGTTGAAGAACAAGGCTGCCAGGGTCAAGCATCAATCCTGGCAGTTTGACGATCTCCTGAGCGGCCTGTCGCTCGGCCTTTACGGTTCTCAGCGCCTGCAAAGACAGCCAGAGACCGTAGAGAAAAAGTGCGGCGATCAAAAGCAGCAACACGTCGATCAGTGGATTGCTGGGCCAGAAGATAGAAGCATTCACTGCGACTTACCGCCTGTAGACGTGAGTCGAGTCGATAAAGCAGCGCCATCCGTTCTGTGCAGCGTCTTCAGGAGTGGTACCGATCTTGCCGCCACATTTGGTGCAGTAAAGCCCATCCTCGGGAACTTCGCCGTTCCATGGGCCAGTCTGGCCTTGCCTGAAGGTCAGTGAATTGATGATTGCCGCTGGGGGCCAGTACACTTTGCTGGCAGCGCCTTGCAGCGGCGCGTGCTTGGCGGTGTATTTCAAGAGATGCTCGCCTGTCCAGAGTTCGTCACCCCAGCCCTGGATCTGACCAGCACGGCCCTGGCGATAGAACTCTTTGAGCTTCATTTCGAGGTGCCCGATAAACGCTTGGCTGCTCTCGTCCATCGGAATGTCGTAGCGTTTCCAGTGTTGCTCAATTTTGGCTTGAATGGTCGGTAGGGCTCCAATCATGCTGTAACCGTCTTTGTCCTGTTCACCCCTTGCCAGGATTCGCGCTGCTTCCGGCAAGTTGGTGGGAAGGAGGCGGAAGTCCCGGTCGCCGAAGCCGGTGATGGTCCAGGGAATGCGCAGACCGTCCTGAACTGTGATCTCACCGAGAATGACGCCGAGGATCAGCACCTCCTGCGCCTGGGCCAGCAACTGTCCTTCGCGCTTGGAGAGACCGTACCAGTTGACGTCGCGGCGGGTGTGGAACGTGGGGAAGTCGTTGCACTCCGCGCTTTGTAATCCCCCGTCGCCGAGGACCTGATCAAGTCCGCGCAGCGGGAAACGGAAGTACTCTTCCAGGAAAAGCGCCCGGGTCGGATCTGGCGACGTCAAATAGACCGTGTTTGAAGAGGAAAATACTCCGCCCACCAGCTGTGTGAATTCCGATTCCATGGTCGGATTGGTCCGGGTCGGCGTCAGTAGGGCTTGCCGATGCATCACTGGGCTGCGGTTGCCCTCCTCGGCCCGGCTACGGTTCAAGGTTAAGAACGGTTGGGCCTGTTCAGCGGCGGCGCGGATCTTGCTCTCCATCGCCGGGTTAGTTTGGCGGTCACGCATGACCCGTTCGATCACGTTCTCCTGCGCGAGAATCGTGACGAATGGCTGTATGGCGATTCGGAGTAGCTTCTGGTAATCGCTCTCGGGAATCAAGTGCTCGCCCCGAATGTCAAAGGTCGCGCTGATCCAGCTATTCCCGATCTGGTTCAGCGGTGGCACGACGGCATTGGGCAGGTCGGTCCAGCTCGAGATGATCTCGTGGTAGAAGCGGGCCTCGATATTGTCGAGATGCTCGACGCTGCTCTGCTTGTTGGCTTCCAGCGCCCGGCGGTATTCCTCCAACACGGTGGTGCGCGGTTCAAGCAAGACCAGGCCATTGATGGGAGGCAGATCGGAGGCCCGTGCCTGACTGTCGGCGTAGAGTTTGTTCTTCTGGGCGGTGATCCGGGCGTCGAGCCCCTTGAGGTTGGCGAGCACCCGTTGCAGGAGACGCTGCAGCTTTTCGGCGACTCCCAGATCAATGGTGCCGTAGGCTTGGTGGGTCTGGATGCTGGCGTGGACGCTGGACTCCACCTGAATTTTGGCAAACTCACGGATAGCACGGCGAAGCTCAGCTTGAGCCTTGTCGATACTGGCGCGGTTCGGGTTGAGCAAGCTTTTACGCTTCAGCGCGGCCTTGAGCTGGGCCACACCGTCGTCTACATCCTTCCAGGCGTCCCCGGCTTCTGCCTGAGCCACACCGGCATATTCCCGGGCAGCGTCATGGAGTTGCTGCAAGTAGGCCAGCAGGCCTTCGACTTCCGTGGTCAGCACCTGCGGCCCGTAAGTCCGGTCGAGCAAGGCCTGCTGGGCGTGCTGCTGGAATTTCAGATAGATGGTCTCGACCACCTGATCTCGGTGGGCCCGTAACCGGTCGGACAGGCCGCCACCCGGGCCCACCTGCTGACGGACCTCACCCAGGGCGCGGTCCAGTTTTGAAAAGTCGGGTTTGCCTTCCCCAATCTGATCCACGGCGTCTTTGACCACCTCGGACTGCCATTCTTCCGTGGGGCGCTGCAAGAGGCTACCGACCAGCGCCGTCCAGTCGAGCCCCAGGCCAGTGGTGAGGTCTTGGGCTCGACCTGATTTCATGGCTTGCCAGCTGTCCAACGCACCGTGGAGGAGCTTTTTGGAGGCCGCTTCCGTAATTTGCGGAGCAGGAAACTCCACTACTGAAAGGCCAAAGGTGTTAAAGACGTGTGCTTGATGATCTCGATCTGGAAGTGGCGCATCTGCCGCAATACTGATTGGGTCCGCATCTGGACTAACGATGTTCATAAAGATACGATCTGAGACCAGTTCGTTGAGTTCTTTCTCGCCAAGTTTGGTGGGGGATGAAGGTGAGACCAGATAAGGCAGATCATAAGGCTCGGTACGAAGATCAGCGGACTTATCATCAGGATATTTGATCGGCGGTAGTGTATCGGCGTCAGCCTGATGATAGTGGTTAAGTTCGAGCAGAGCATGGTAAGCATTGCGCTTGAGTCGGCTAGCATTTGAGGCCGTAACGGACGTCAGGTTTTCGTGCGGCAGGGTGAAAATACCGATGATCTTTTCATCTTTTCTAACCAGACCAGTGCGCAGAAAGTAGCCGAAGTCTGGTGCCAGACCGCTGCATGTGCCACCGCACAAAGTGCCTACCACGAAGACCCGAATTTGACCGCCTGAACCCCACTGGATCTGAGGATTAGAGCCATCGACTAGGGGCCCGCGCGTCTGAAAGGCCTCCGCTGCAGACAGATCGCGCAAAGTACCAAGTCGGTCGAGCAGGCCTCGTTTCACTTTGCTGAAATTCGGGTCTGTCAGGAAGGTCAGCCGACCTACCATACGGATATTTCCTGCTCCACCGATAGTATTTTTCAGTTTCCGCAAAGTAGGCATGTCTGCCCAACTGCCGAGGTTGATCTTGCTGTTTTGGGGATCTTCGAGAAGCTGTCCGTAGGCTTGGGTATCCAGGCCGATAGACAAGAAATCGCCACGTTGTCTCAAAGCTGTGGGCTCGTTGTTATTAGTCTCGATCGCCATGAACTGCACCCAGGGAGCATGATTGGCCGAACCGAATTCCCACTCCAGGCGGCGCAGGATGCCGTTGCAGACCTGAGTGCCGGTACTTCCCAGGCCGATAACAAGCGTTTTGGTTAGGTCGACAGGTTTGGTGTTGGACATGGTCATGGTCAGCTCTCCAGCGTGAGGACGATTTCAGATTGATATGGCTTAGGCGGAAGGTTTTGTCTTGACGCGCGGCCACTCAGGCGGGCACGGTACTCTGCGTTGCGCAGCGGCAGCACTGCCGGCAGGTCCCCACCGAGCGCCGCGTCACTCTCCGGCGTCAGCTTCAGGCCCTGCTTCTCCCGGGTCACGGTCAGCAGTTTCAAGGAGGGAAGTTCCGGCGCGTTCAAGACGACATACTGACCGGCCGACGATCCTACCGGGTAACCGGGACCGCACAGCACGCAGAGGACTTCGCCGGGTTTGACGTCGTTCACCTGAAAGCTGCGGTCACCAACCTTGAGTTTCCAGGCGCTGCCGCCCTTTGGCGTGCGAACGGGAGGTCCCATGGATTGACTGTCTGCACTGCCAGTGACAGCCGGGCGATTGTTGCGCATGCGGATCAGGAGCAGGGCCAGTGCCGTGAGCACGGCCGCAGCGACCACCCAGAGCCACCAGGGCAGCCCTGAGCGCACAGGTGCTTGTACCTGCTCGCTGAGCAGAGCCGTCCGGTTGCTGCCGAGCGCTGCGCCATTAAACGCTTTGGGCACCACGATCACTGCGTCGAAGGTGCGCTCTGGCCGGTCTGGCATCACCCCCAACTGCACGGAAGCGCCAGTGGTGTTGCTGGTCCGCACCCGGGTCCAGTTGGCGAGGGCGGCCCGGTATGGGGCGCTGTTCTCGCCCAATGTCCGCTGATCCCGAGTGCCAGCCACACTGGCGGCCGAGTTGGTCAGCAGCACGATGACTGCGTCCTGCTTCCCCTTGAGGCGGTCGGTGAGTTGGGAAATCACCGCTTCCGTGTCGTGGCCGCCGTTACTGCCGGCCTGAGGCGAGCGCGGCCACAGATCCTGAAACGAAGCGCGCATGGCGCTGCGGTCTACGCCAACCGTCAGCGGATTCAGGGCGCTGCCTTTGTGGGGCCACACGTTCATCTCCCAGGCATAGCCGCTGAGCTGGTCACCACTGACGAGGTGGGCGGCTGCGACATTCGAGGCGACTTCCCGCGCTGCTTCTGCCATCAGTGGATCTTTGGCAAAATGCCCAGTGCTAAACGCAAAGACCAGATGAAGGTGCTGTTGATTAAGGTCGCCGCCTGCGGACTTGACAGCTTGCTCGATAGCGCTATAGAGCTGATTGGACTGCTGCTGCAAGTACGCCTGATCGACAGGGGGAGCGGCGCTTTGAGCGCCGGCCAGGGAACCACTGAGCAAAAGCACCGCGCCGATTTCAAGGCCAATATTCCTACGTTTCAATGGAAGCCAGCCTTGTGGGTGAGAAGAATGTGGGCGAAAGGAGAGGTAGATACAGACATGAGCATAGCCAAAATCTCTTTCTCATATATTTCAAACCCTTTGATATGCCGATTTGTTGAGCAGCACCAGCCTTGTCTCCAACGGATGACTTGAAGCCGACTGAAGTCCAGTCTTCGGTTCAGTTCACCGCAAAAAAAGTTGAGACTGGAAGAGCGCTTCTCCCTTCAACCCAAGGCCATGCCAGTGATTCGCAGGCTTCCAGGCTGAACAGTTTCGCTGGCTTCTTGTGACAGACGGCGCTGAAGAGCAGCCACCAATGCTTCCATCGGCAGCGCCAGACTGGAGTGAGGGGCGTCCGCAGCCGGGTGAAGAAGAAAGTCGGCGAAAGCGGCAGGGTTGAGGGCCTCGGCCTGCACGGCCACGAAGCGCTGGTGAAGTCGCCGACCCAGATTGTCATTCCACGCCAACTCTGCGCAGAGCGTGGTCGGCAGATTCGCAGCGGCGACATGGCCTTTGAAAACGTAACTGTCAGAAACGTCGAACAGGTGCTGAAGCAGGGAAGACGAGCCGTCCAGCAACTGCACGCCGGGCAGCTTGCGGCTGAGGGCGCGGTCGAACGTCACGCGGAGGCTGGCCCGCTGATGGGCACTTTGCTGCACCTCCTCCGGTAACCGCAACGACCAGACCCGTCCTGCGTGTGTCTGCTCCCGCAGCTCAATATGCAGCTGTCGGCACATCCCTTCGACGAATGAGCGCAAGTGATGCGGGGTGAGCGGCAATTCCTGACCCATGCCCTGCGGATCAAAGCCGCTGGCGTAGCGGAGCAGGGCTTCTTGCTGCTTGGCTGCTTCACGCGCGCGGCTCAGGGCTTCCTCCAGCCGTTCCTGCGTGCGCTGCGCCGCATAAGTTCGGGCGTCTTCCAGAACCGCACTGACGTCGAGGGCGGCGGCCAATTGGCCGAGGATGTCCTCCTGAAGTCCCTCACGGTACTCACCGCTGACACTGGCGAGATCACGGGCCACCGCTTCGAGCCGGCGGTACATCTGCGTCAGGATGTCATCGTCGAGGCTGCCTTCCTGCGCCATGTTGAGGGTGACCACCGTCTGTGTCTGGCCGTAGCGGTAGAGCCGGCCGACGCGCTGCACCAGCCGCATCGGATTCCAGGGCAAGTCGTAATTCACCAGAATGTGGCAGCGGGCCTGCAAATTAAAGCCCTCACCGCCCGCTTCGGTAGAAACGAGAAACTGCCCAGCTGTTTCAAAATGTTCAATGGCGCTGCGGCGCTGCTCCATGGTCTGCCCGCCGTGGATCACGTCCACCGGGCCCAGAGCCGAGAGGGCAGCCACCAGATCATCCTGGGTGCTGCGGTACTCGGTGAAGATCAACACGCGCTCCTGGGGATTTTGAGCCAGAATTTGCGGAATGACGCTCTCCAGCAGGGCGCGGCGTTTGGCTTCTCCAGCCCGCAGGCCCGCGACTTGGTCAATCAGGTCTTGCAAGTCCTGGTGCTCACCTTGAAAGAATTCCGCGCCGCCAGTCACATTGGCGTCGTGTTCCGGAGTGTCCTCATGTTCGACTCCAGTTGTCGTCGGGGCCACCTCCTCAAGTCGGCCCTCGAGACGGGCTAGGCGGCGGCGTAGGGCCATTTCGATGGCCGCCAAACTCGATGCCGCGAGCTTGCGGTAGACGGTCATCACGAAGCCAATGGCCAGTGAGGTTTGACTGCCAGGCTGCCGGGCGTTTCGGCTGGCGGTATAGCCCCGCTGCAAGTACGCGCCAAGCGCCCGCTCAAACCTCCGTTCCGGCTCTCCCAGAACCGCGCTCACCGAACGCGTCACTTTGCCGCGAAACAGAAACTGACCGTCTGCGTCCGTGACATCCGCTTTTCGGTTGCGAATGATCATATCGGCCAGAATCTCCGGTTGGGCACGCAGATTTTGAATGCGTTCACGCCAGATCTTGCCAGGCCGCAACAGCTCGAGGAGCGCCTCGAAGCGGTCAAGCTTGCCCTGGTGGGGTGTACCAGTCAGAAGCAGCAGATCGTCGGCATGGCTCCGCAGCGTTTGAGCCAGGCGGTAGCGCTCCGAGGCGCTGAGTTTCAGACCGTACTGGGCGCGCGTCAGGCGGTGGGCCTCGTCAAAGACCACCAGATCCCAGCGTGGCGCTTGCTGCACCAACTCGAGGTGTCCCTCGGCCTTGAGGCGGTCCATGCTGGCGATCACGGTGTCGTAAAGCCGCCACTGGGCCGGATCACTGATGGTGAAATCTTCACCGTAGATCACCGCTTCGCGCATACCGAAGCGCTCACGCAGCTCCTGTTGCCATTGCCGCGTTAAGCCTGCCGGCACGCACAAAAGTACCCGCCGAACACCCCGGGCGCGCGCCGCAGCCAGCAGCAAACCGACTTCAATGGTTTTGCCCAGGCCGACGTCGTCAGCAATCATCCAGCTGAGGGTACCGGAGGTCAGAATGCGGTGGACCAGATGAATCTGGTGCGGCAACGGATCAATATCCACCTGGGCGAGTGTGCCCGTCAGTCCATGCCAATGTCTTAAGGCCCGGCCCAGCTGACGCAGTCGAAAGCGCTCCGCCGAACCGTTCGGGAGCGGCGCTGCAGCGGGACGCCGTTGTTTACGGGCCTGCTCTTCCGGGGCGGTCACTGCCTGCAGCGCTGTCCAGGGTAACCAGCGGCGTTCGGCACTGGTGTGGAACTCGACTAGGACCTGCTCGCGCTCGCCAAGGGTCCGGGTGGTGATGACCCGGCCCTCGCCCAGTCCGCTCAGGGCACCCTGCGGACCGTGCAGCACCAGTTGGCCCGGTTGCAGGCCGCACGACACTTCCCACAGCCATTTTTCCTGTACCCCTGAGGCGAAGCGTACCCGGAGCCGTTCTTCATTGATTCCCTTCCCTTGTACCTGTCCCGTTTGCTGGGTGGCGCGGCAGTACACCAGAGCGCCTGTGACGGGCAGATTTGAAAAAGCCACGGTTATTCCTCCTCCAGCACGGTCAGCCAGTAATCGCTGTCGACACCCTGAGGAAAACCTTCGAGCAGCAAGGTGATCCGTTCGGACCAACAGACGTACCGGTGCTCTGGGTAATTGCGACAAACCTCTACCACCCGGGTCAGCAGCAAGTCGACGTCATGACCAGGAAACCGCCGTGCCAGATCGAGGGCGGTGGCCCAACGTAGCAGGGGAGTGTCGTACACCGAGCGGTAGAGCTCCCGGCACGGCGTGACATTGAGTTCAGGATGGTCGCGAAACAGCGCGCGCAGCGTGAACGCCATCTCGAACTCCTCAGGGGTCATGCCACTTTGAATGAGACGCTCGATGGTGGTATGCAGCTGACCCCAGCGGGGCCGCGCTAGCACGTCGGTCAAGCACTCGACACCAGCAAACCAGTCGTAGCGGACAGCAATGGTGAGGGCGAAGGTACGGGCCCGGTCACGCCAGCTGAGCTGCTGCGGCGCGGTCCAGGGCTCCCGGAGATCCGTGCCGTCGTCCACGTCGTCGAGATCAAAGTCAGCACCGAACCCAGCTTCGGGGTGGTCCAGAACGTTCACAGGAAGTTCCTGGAGATCGCCAATCAGATCATCCTGGGGGTCGGCGTCCTCGTCATGGGCCAGCACCCGCGTCAGACAGATGTATGCTTCCTGCGCAGTTTGCGCGGCGTACTGGGCCGCACGGAGCGCTGCCGGCATGACCAGACGACGCGCGTCAGCCTGTAGTTGGGCTTGTAACTCTGCCCGCTCCGCTTGCTGCCACACTGCGGCGGCGTGGCCTTGTAGCGTGAACGGTGACGGCACCGGCAGGAAGGAGGGGGTCATGTCTGGAAGTATGGAGAACAGCTGCGTCACTGCCTGACCACTTGATGACCCGCTGGACGCGTCAATAGATGACGTCGAGGAGCGGCATACTGGGTGAAAAGTCGAGCCGTAGCCTCGGTAGTGGACTGGCATCAGACCCTAGATGACGGTCTCCCAGAGCAGCGTGTTTCGTGACTGGGTCACCAGAGTTGACTGAAGTCAAGCCAACACAACGCATGCGGCAGGTGTAACCTGCCGAGATGCTGGGAATCACTTTTGGAGAATCCCGGTCGCGCTGAGTGGCAAGACGCTCAGAACAAGGCCGGGGCCGTTTCTCGCAGAACGTCCGCCCGCTCCAGAGACTGCCGAACCTTGGGTGTCAACCGTTGACCTTCGTAAGCTGCCAGCACGGTTCGGAAGATCGGTTCGGGGGCCAGTGGCTCATCTGGCGCATGATCGCCCCGGTCCAGAAGGCTCTGGATCAGGGCCGCCAGTTCCATGGGTGGCACCTCGTCGAAGTCTCTCGGACCGCGTTCACGCAGCCGCACTGGCGGGGTATCCCTGACCCTAATAACCTTGTCGATCTGTCCTGCTCTGTTCCACTCGTCCACCTGCTGGAACGCCTGCTGCCGGAGGCCATACGCGACCACCTTGTTGAGGGCCGACTGGATGTCCTTGCCCACCCGACTGAGGCCCGCGGCCCGGGCATACAGCTTGTACGCCCGGTGACAGGGCATCGGCCCTTCGGCAGCCACGATCTCCTTGAGGCCGTGCAGCACCTCCTCGTGGGTCGCCAAACGCGGGTCCGGTAGGGTCCGCATGGGCCACTCCCGGTACGGGGCCAGCAGTCCCCGGTCCGCCCTGAGTGTGTAGGTGAGATACACGGGCGGCTGAGCAGTTCCTTCGGGTTCAGGCTCGACTGGAACGGACTCGAGGTCTGGTGTGGCGGACGTTGTCAGGACTTTGAGCGCAGAGACGGCACCCTGCTCATCCGGAAGCGGGGCTGGCTCGACCTCGGCCACAGCTTCCCGGTTGCGTTCGTCCCCGTCGGGAAACACCCGTTGGCGCTCCAGGGTCTGCCACAGGTCTTCGAGCGCCGAGTGCCGGTCCCGGAAATAGGTGCTGCCGCGCACCCGCCAGAAGGTCCACCCTGCCCGTTCCAGGGTCTGCTGGCGTTGCAGGTCGGCGTCATAGGCGTCCGGGCCGTGCCAGTAGTCACCGTCGCATTCGACCGCCAGTTTACCTTTCATGCCCTCGACCACCAGATCGATGTGGTATCCGTTGACCTCATACTGCGGCAGCACCCGGTAGCCGCGTCCGGCGATGTCGAGGTAAACGTCCAGCTCGAACCAGCTGTCGAAGGGTTTCGGCGGTTTGTAGCTTCCCCGGTTCGGACGCTTGGCCTCTTCGGTCAGCCTCTGAATATGCGCCGGATCAAGCGGCTTGCTCACGCCCAGATCAGGATTCTGACAGTGCGAGATAAGCTGAGCACGCAGGTCGTCCGGCTTGAGATCGGACAGCTCAACGGAGTGAAACAGCCACATTTGATCGCGTGCTCGGCTGGCTGCGACGTTCAGGCGGGCCTGGAACTTCGCGTCAGTCTTCAGAATCTCCAATTTGCCTTCCGTAGGGCTGGTGACCATACTCAGGAACATCACGTCGCGTTCGTCACCCTGGAAGCTGTACGCATCGCCACTGTCCAGGCGGCGGCGCTCGATCTCTGTCTCTGGCAATTCTGAGCGCAGCAGCGTGGCGATCCGATCGGCCTGTCTGCTGCCCAGCAGACTGATCACCCCGAAGGTCTTGTCCTTGTACCTGGGGTCGGCGATGCAGGCCTTGATCTGATCGACGATGGCGCGGGCTTCAGGTTCGTTGACCTTGTCGCCAGTCCGGCCGTCGGTGAAGCCGTCTGCCACATGCCGAGCCAGCACCGGAGACAGGCGGTCGGCCCCGAACTGACGCAGGGCGATCAACGGCTGGAACTGATAACTCAGGCGACTGGAGAAGGCGATGATCTCCGGCATGCAGCGGAAGTGCTCGCGCAGGGACAGCTTAGGCGGGTAAGCGATCTCCCCAATGCCAAAGAGGCTGGCGTCGGCGGCCCCGATCATGTTTTTGGTAGGGAAGTCGTGTAGAAAATGCTCCACAAGAGCATCCACTTTGCTCCGTTCAATCATCACGGCATCCGGCTCGATCTGCTTGTCGTCACCGACGATGATGATCTGCTTGCCGATGTACGCCAGGAACATTGCCTCAAGTCCAGCCTGACTGGCTTCGTCGACGATCACCACATCGAACATGCCGCGCGTCATTGTGAAGCTCTCGGCTACCAGATGCAGTGGCATGATCCAGGCCGGGATGGCACTGCGGGCCTGTTCCAGCGCGGCACGGGCGTCCCGGCGGTGCCGCTCGGCGTGCTTGCCCGTTCCCTTCCCGAGCTTCTTCATGGCGCTCTCCCAGAGGGTGAGGCCCATCTGCTCTCGCTGGGTCAACCGGTTCAGGGTGCTGCTCCAGGCGAGTGAGGAGGCCAGATTGCCCAGGGTGTCGCGGATCTCGCGCCGGCACTCGGCCAGCTGCTCTCTCATCTCGACTTCCGTATCGGGGTTGGCCAGTTCGGTGAGCCTGTCATCAGCCCGCAACCAGTGCCAGGCAGGGACCAGTTGGGCCAGCTGTCCGTCCCACGCCGGGCCCGCCGCCGTGCGGACGAGTTCTCCGGCCAGCTTCGGGGCCGTGGCGCTGAGCTGGGCCAGCAGGCGCTGCCGGTCCTGAAGGCGGGCCTGCCGCTGGTAGAAGTCCTGCACGCGGAGATACATCAGCCCATAGCTTTCCAGATCCCGTCCGGCAACGGCGGACTGAAGCAGCCGGACACTGTCGTGGGCCCTGGGCTGGGCTGCCAGGGCGTCGAGGACCGGGCGCATCATCTCGATGACCTGCGCGCTGGCCTCTCTGGTCAGTTCCGCGTCCACGGCGAGGGCGGCGGCGATTACGGCGGTGACCTCTTCCGGCCTCCACCACTGCGGCTCAGGTAAACCCACCACGCCACCCACGGCCCGCTGCGCTTCCTTCAATGCGTCCTTGAGTTTCAGAACCTGGGCCAGGGCGTCTTGCTGCTCCTGAAGCTGGGTCAGTCTGAGTGGCAGTGTTCCTACCGGCATGAACCCCACCGCCGCCCAGTTACTTTCGAGCTGTCTGGCGCGGGCCGTCAGGTCCAGAAAATCCAGCAGCTCTTGGAGAGCCTCGGGGGTATCTGCCGCCCGGCCACGCACCCTGGCGGTGTCTTTGAGGTACAGGCGCTGCCGAACAGCGGCAGGGCGCATCGGTCCCCAGCCCCAGCTGCCGCCGCCCCTCAAGTGTTCCAACAGCGCCTGGGCATCTGCCTTCAGTGTCGCCGGATCGTGGTCACCGACGCCGCCGAGGGTGGTCTCCTCCAGCCAGGTCGCCCGTGCAGTCAGGTCCGTGAGCTGCTGCTGGGAGAAGGTGAGCAGGCTATCCCAGACACCTGCCTGGCCTTTGAGGGTTGCCTCGACCGCCTGTTGCGCCCAGCTGACCGGACGACGCCGGGCCGTCTCCACGCCCCCTGTTAGGGCCCGCAGTGCCGCGACCAATCCAGCTCTGGTCTCAGGACTGACGTCCCGGACCGCGTTGTAATGCGGATACTGTCGGGCCTCCTGCATCTCGCCGAACTTCTGGGTCGCCCCCCGCTCGGCGTAGACCACGCGGGCGAACTCCTCTGGAAGCACCAGCGACTCCAGGGGGGGCACCGTCATCGAGAGTTCATCCATCTCCGTCTCGCTCATGCTGCGGAGCAGACCCAACAAGCGCCCAGCCTCTTCACCACTCAGCGGTGCGTCCCGTCCCGGGTTGCCGAGATCTTCCAGCCAGCTGTAACTGTCCTCCTCGGACTGGAGCTGCTCGGCGATACGCTGGGCCTTGCCGGTGTAGCCGAACAGATTGAGATCCTCAGTTTCTGCCAGCCGGATCTCGCGCAGCTTACCGAGGAGTGCGTCCTCCTTCTGGCGGGCCTGCTCCAGACCACCCTTCAGGGCGGCGAGTTGTTTGACTTCGGCGTCAGGGTTCCGGTAGGCCGAACGCTGGAGCAGCTCCTGTACCGACCGCTCCAGGGTGGCCCGTGACCCCTCCTCACCGCGCAGGTGGGTCACGCACAGGGCAGCCAGTTCCGCTGGGAACTTCTCCCGCAGCACCTTCAGCGCCCTGGCAGTGTGGCTGGTGACGAGCACCCGTTTTTCGGTGGCGAGCAGATGGCTGACCAGGTTGACGATAGTGTGCGACTTGCCCGTACCCGGCGGTCCCTGCACGAGCACGCCCGGCTGTACCCTCAGGTGTTGGATGATGCGCCGCTGCTCGGTGTTGGCAGGGAGAGGAAAATAGATCTCGTTCGCGCCGCCCCGGATTCCGAATTCGCTCTCAGTGATGCTGATCACTGGGGCGTTCGACTCGGTCGTGAAGCGCTCGAAGCCCTCGGAAAACTCAGGGTGATCCTTCAGCTGGGACACGATGCTCTGGTAGGCAGCGGTGATGCTGCGCTCAATGCGCTTGCGGAGCACCAAGGCCGGGGCCCAGTGGATGGTCGGAGCGGTACTACTATTGCGCGACGGTTCCAGAGCCGGCATGAACTCGCCGCGTTCTCCTGACGCATTCGCCCAGGTCTTCAGCAAGGCGGGCAGCGTCTGATGGTCCCAGACCGCTTCCCCGTTCTCGGCGAGTTCGTCGGCGATGTGGGTGCGGACCGAGGTCGCTGGGCGGTGGTCCGGGTCGAGCATGTCCTGTTCCAGCACGGTGCGCGCTCCGTCGCCGCCTGCTGTTATGCGGATGACGCCCTGCAGAGCATCGAAGGTGAGAGAAGCTCGCGCTGTCATCAAATGCCGCTTAACTTCGTATCCTCCTGGGGTGCGCCACATCAGGTAGCCGAGGCCCAGCACCAACTCGAAGGTTTCGCCGGATGTCACTAGCTTCTGATGCACGGCGAAAAGCTTCGAGTAAGCGGCCTGTACGGTCTTGACCCGGTGGTCCTCAGTGGCCCAGGCCAGCCAGGTCTTCAGGTAGGCCTCCCAGGTTTTCAGCACGTCGGGTTGCTGATCCAGAAAGAGGGTGTCCTTGATGAGTTTGGGCAGCAGGTCATCGTCCAGCACCTCGCTCTCGACCACCCGCTGATCGAGGATGGTCGGAGCCAGTCTGCTGTCGTCCAGTACCCCGCGCACCCATAGCACCAGCCCCTCTGGGAGCAGAGGAGCTCCCACGAACCTGGGTTTCTTGATCTCGACCCACACTTCACCTACGCTGTTTTGTTCGTCTGCGCGGGCAGCGTTGAAGATCTCAGGTTGTTGGGGCAGGTCATAGAGCCACTGCACCTCGTCCTGCTCGCTGGTACGCCTGGGCTTCGACTTGAGCTGGGTGAACTCCTCGAGAAATTTGAACAACCGCAGGCTGCGGTCCTGGGCCAATGTCGCGTCAGTCATGGATCTCCTCATCCAGCCGCACCATGCAGCCTGTAGTCGCCGTCAGTTTAACGAGTCGGGCCACCCTACAAGAACTGCTCTTCCCTCTCTGTCACAATTAAGTAGAGGAGAAGCTGATTTACGCGAAGCGGCGTTTTCTATACCCTACACTGAATTATATGGGTTCTGTCAAGTTAAGTCTTTAGTAATTCATATTATTTCATTTTATTAAGTTTCTGACAAACGCGTACTAATTAATTTAATACTGGGCGTAAGATCCAGAATGCAGAGGGGCGAATAGAATCCGGTTGGTAGTCAAGTCAGCGAGAGCTACGTTTATATTTCACATGGTGCTCGGTTAACTTGACACAACCTCTTCTTCAGCAATTTGTGGATGAAAGCTGCATTTCCGGAAGGTCGAACAGCCCATTAGAATGAAGATCTAGGGTAAGTAGATGTAGGAACCGTTTCTCGCCGAATTCGACTCGAGTTCGGAGCGGGGGAAGACCGGCCATCTGCGGATAAAGTAGCCAGACCTCCACATGGCCCAACGCACTGGGATGCTGGAAGACGTGGCTGTAGGCGAACATCTGGTAAGCGTCCGCGCTCGAGACATCGTATGTCGGGGCCTTCTCCGGCTTGAGGCGCTTCCATTTGGTGTCGGCCACGATAATCCGCTGGTCGGGCAGCGTGATCAGCAGATCTGGACGTAAGCCGAACGCTCCGGCTCTTTGATTGCCTTGGGTGACGGTCCCCAGCCAGCGTCCCTGCACCTGGGTCTCGATGCGCCAGTCGGGATACTCGGTTCTGAGGCGCTGCGCCACGTACGCCTCGTAGACGCGGTTCATATCAAACAGCAGCGCCTGGGCCTGCGCCCGGTGACCCGAGACGAGCGGGTTCAGCTCGTACAGCACCAGACGGCACAACCCCTCCAGCGGCGTGAAATGAAGATGCCCGCGCCCCAGGTTCCAGGCGGCGAAATCCTGGGCAATCTGATGGCTCGGTGGCACGTCGTCCAGCACCCGCAGCAGTTCCCGCGCCAAGCGGCGGTTGCTAGTATCACGGGTCAGGCTGGCCACCCTTTCCACAGTCAGACGGGTCAGCCGCGTCTCCGGGCGGTCTGGCAGAAACTCGTCGTAAGTAACGTGCAGCAGGTGGGCGCGATGGCGGGGCTGCCGCATCTGCCGTGGCAAATCGAGGCGACCCCGCAGGCCGGGCCGCTCCTCCTGCACTGGGACGTAGGCGTGCGGGACGCCCCGCCTGAGCGCCGCCCTGACGCCTTCCAGCACATACCGCAACACCACCTCATAGAGCGGCATCTTCGCCGGTTCCAGGTCCGCAGGTGGGGCCACCCGGAAGCGCTCGTCGGTGGCACTCAACATTCGGAGCAGTAGTGCCCGGCTGCGCTCCAGCGAGTCTGGGGCCGCCCGCGCACCGGGCCGCTCGTGCGTCTTGGGCAAAATCTCGATGGTGGTGCCGTCCGGGGCCCGTAGTACGCCCACCCACTGCGTCAGCTTCAGGGCACTCTGCCCACCCACCTTCGCCGCAATGGCCACCGGGTTCAGATCGTACTGGGGGCCCAGCAACAGCGCCTCGATGGCGTCGAAGGCCTGGGGCGGCAGGGCCGTCAGGTTCGGTGACCAGGTGGGATGGTGGGCACCGCGCACCAGCGTGTCATGCTCGCGGACCTGGAGCTGAACCGGCACCGTCACGCGCCGAAGGGGAAGTCTTTTTCAGCCACTCCGGCGTACACACCGCTGAACGCTTCCACGGCCCCAAAGGCCGCCTCGTTCAAGCGGTAGCGGACCTCGCCGCCGGATTCGGAGCGGTGGATGAACTGATGTTCCAGCTCCTTACTCTCGTCAGCCAGCACCTCACGGATCTTGCTCCAGTCCTCGAAGAAATACTCTTCCAGCAGCGGCAGGATGCGCTCGCGCACGGCGCTGGCGACGCCTGCCAGGGTGGCGGGCAGACCCAGCAGGTAGGCGTGCCCGATCACCTGCTCGCGGGAGAGCAGGCGCTCGATGCGCTCGTTGATGGCGTAGAGGAACTTGCGCAGATCAAGTGCCTCGTTGTCCGCGAAGGTCAGGGTCGGCAGCACCTGCGGCTCCGGCCAGACCGGACGGAAGGAGAAGCGCCGCCGCAGGGCCGCGTCCAGCAGGGTCAGGCTGCGGTCGGCGGTATTCATGGTGCCCAGGACATACAGGCTTTGTGGCACGCTCAGCGGCCTGCGGCTCAGCGGCAGGGTGGCCGTCAGTGCCTCGGCCATTCCGGCTCGCTTACCGCTCTCCAGCAGCGTGATCAGCTCGCCGAAGATCTTAGCGATGTTGCCCCGGTTAATCTCGTCGATGATCAGCACATGCGCCTGAAGCACCTGCCCAGTGGCTCCGGACAGGGCGTGGGGCAGAAGGGCCAGGATCTGCGCGGGCGTGACTCCCTTGACCCGCTGAATCGTCTGCTGTGAGAACGTTTTGCCCGTAACATCCTGCGCCGACAAGGACAGGTCTGTAGCCAGCCAGCGTACTGAGCGGGCGTGGGCGTAATCGGTGGCGAAAAGAGGTTCGGAGGGGTTAAAGGAGTACTCGCCCGAAACCACACCAATCCCGCCGATCCGGTTGGCTCCAGTGGCCAGCAAGATAAGATCACCGATGCGAATGCCGTCCCGAAACAGGATTTTTTGCTCACTGAGACTGTCGTAAGGCTTCCCAGTCAAGTCCTGGACCGCGCCGCCCCAACTGCCCACTCGAATTTCACCGCGCATGATGCTGCGGTCCCTAAGCTGACTGATCGGTGTAGTCCCGTCGATATAAATACGCCATACCTGTGCGTCCGGACGCACTTGCACCGTTGGCTCCTGTAAGGTTGGTGCACTCTTGAGCGTAGACAGGTCGCCCCCTGCCGCCCGCACCGCCGCCAGAAACACGCCGTCCTGCAACTCATACGAGAGCTGCCCGTTCTGCATGACTGGCTTGATGCCCTCGATGAAGTCCTCGTAGCCGAAGGACTGGTGGAAGGTCACGAACGAGATGCGGCCCTCCTGTACGAGTTGGTCGTAGCGTTCCTTGCGGGCCGCGCGGCCCGTGGGGCCAGGGTAATCCTTCAAGGTGGCTGGGTCGAGGATGACCAGCGCATCATCGATGGCCCGGTAGGTCTTGCCGGTGCCGGGCGGGCCGTACAGGATCTGGTTGAGCGGCACACCGGGAGCGGGCGTAAATCCGGCCAGCGGTCTGGCCTCCACCTGACCAGGCACCTGGATCGTGTCCTGATCGTCCGGCACAACGTCCGGTGTCCGCTCCAAACGTTCAAGTACGCCCGTCAGGTCATCGAGGTAGCTTAGGACGGCCTCCAGCAGCGCCGGGAAGTTTTCGCCCTCCAGTTCCTGTGGCGCGAGGGAAACGCCCACCCGCAGCCGCCGACTCTTGCTGAACCCCTGCGCGTAGCGGTCCAGGGTGCCTTCTACTTCCTCAGCCTGGTCCTCCTGAAGTGGCAGCAACTTGAGTGCCCCGAAGTCGGTGTTGAGGGTCAGCGTGGCGGGTGAGCTGGTCGGCAGGGGCACCGTCAGCGCCGAGAGCAGCACAGACCGCAACTGAGCGTCGGCCAGCGCCCGCCGGGGGCCATCGCCTTTGCCGTCCGGCAGACCAACTTCCAACGTCAGACCCGCCGGAAAAGACACGTATTCGAAGCCGCCCAATTCCCCGAACAGCAGCGCCCGCCCGAAGCTTGCGCCGTCTGCTTTCACGCCGCCGCCCAGCGCTACCTTGACGGCCACTTGCTCGCGCCCGCTGTACGGCGAGCGGGCCGGACTTAGTGCCTTCCAGTCCCCGCCCATGATCTCCAGCAGCAGCGGGGCGTACTTCTTGTCGAGCACCAGATTGCCCTTTACTTTGTCGGTACTGTAGCGCAGCGCCTCCTCACGAAACTGGGCGAAGGGGAACGCGCCGTTCTCGGATAACCGGGCTGTTTGCGCGCCCTGCTGGCTAATCAGCCAGGCTGAATTTGACAGGGCGGCGAAGTCCGGATTGATCTGGGCTGCCGCTTGCATCACACTTTCGTACTCGGCCAGGGTCTGCACCTGCCCTGCCCGCCGTATGCCGCGCTCCTGGAGGTACGGCACGTTTACGCCGTTGAGGGTCAAAAACCGCTCTGGGTTCAGCCAAAACAGCCCCTGGGTCAGCTTGGGCAGTGCGACCTGGCGAATAGCGAGCGCTTCAGCGAAGGTCTGGGCATCCAGTTCGCCTGCCACGGCCTGCTGCGCCAGCCGCCATAGGGTCGGCCCGTCCTCCGGTTGCCGAACACTGCGGTACGCAAAAAACCAGGCGTTCATGGGATTGCTCCAGGGCACACCAACGAGGTTTGTTGGTGCAGGCGACGTCAGCCCCAGACTCGCACCCACCTTCGCGAAGAGAGGCAGCGCGGTGACATCCGAGGTGTGCTTGAGAATCAGCGAGAAGAAAGTAAAGGGGTCTATTTGGTCCAGCGGCTCACCCTCATCGTGGTTGATAGCGATGCCCGCCGCCCGCAGCACCTCGATCAGCTCCGGCTGGCTCGTCTCGAAGTCCAGCAGCTTCACGGCCAGCTCGTGAAAGAAAGGCTTCCAGGTGGCTTCCAGCGGCTCTACATCTGTGAACGCAGGCTTGGGCACACTGGGATGGCCGTCCGCCCACTCGCCATAGTCGGTGTCCGACCCCGCGACCTTCCAGGTGGTCCGGCCATTGGCCGAGCGGCCCAACACTGCCACCGCTGCCGCGCTGGGCGAGTTGAACGCGGTATCACGCGTGAAGACCAACTCGCCCTGAGCATTGGGTGCGATATCGCCTCGGTCAATCAAGTTGGGACGCAGATTGGAGTAAGAGTGATTTGCCAGCGATGGGGACGATTCTGCTCGCACAGTGCTGCCCGCCAGCATCACGAACTGCCCGTTTCTCAGTTGCGCCCTAGCCTGCACGCCCGATGAGTTCAGTTCGAAGGTTGGAGCAATCGGACTCATGTCTGTATCGGTCATGTCATTTCTCCACGAAGTAAGGGCGAGCAAATTCGATGAATTCATCCTTGACAGCTTGATCCCGCAGGGTTCGCAGGCCGAAGCCGAAGTTCCCGTTGTCTTCCCTGAACGCAGAGAACCAGTCGTGACCGTCCAATCGCAAGTCTCGCCCAAAGCTCACGCCCACGCCACCCAGCCGCCAGTTGAACTTCTTCCTTGCGCCCGGAGCGTCACCGGGATTCGCCGGGGCAATTGAGGTGGGGTGGAACACTTCCCGCAGGTAATACTCCGTTCCGCCAGGGACATGCAGTCCCGATGGCCGCCTCCATGCCCGTGCCGCGCTTTAGGAGTTCCTGCGCCTCCTTGACTTCCCCGGCGTTGCTCGTCACCAGGGAAAAGTCCTGCGCCTGATCGAAGTGATATGACATGGCGGGTTGGGTGTGATAGCCGAGATAATGCGCGCTGCGAAGTAACTTGTACCAGTCTTCTTTCATGCGTTCACCCCCTCTGGTTCCGGCTCCCAGCCCCCCGCCACCGCTTCCCCGCTCATCCGGCTGCGGTACTCGCCCAGCCGCTCCAGCCCCAGCGTTTGCAGCTCGTCGTACACGCTCAGAATAGCCTCTTTGGTGCGGTAGCTGCCGTGCGCCGCAATGTCCTTGCGCTTCACGATGGGGAAAGTGTCCATGATGTAGTCCACATCACCCCGCTCGATGCCGTACAGGATGAAGTACAGCGCGTCCAGCTCGGCCCGCAGCCAGAAGCGGCGGTTACCGTTCCAGGTAAATACCCAGGTTTTGTGGGCGTCGTCCCAGGCGTCCAAGATCGCTTCCTCCAGCGATACATTGGGCAGCAGGTTGTAGCTGACGGGTGTGGTTCTGTCCACCTTGGCGGTTTGGGCGCGGTCGCTGAGATTCAGCAAGAAATCGTCCGTGAGGCCCAAGCGGTGCACGCGCACGTTCGCGAGCTGTATGTTGGTCTGCATAATCATCTGTCGCCTTTGCGGTCTTGAGTCAAGCTTACACTGGTAGCATGGCGGCCCAGATCGTAATTGACCCGAATATCTGCAATGGGCGACCCACCGTGAGCGGAACGCGTATCACTGCGCAGACGGTGCTGGAGTTCCTCGCGGCGGGCGACTCGGTTGAAGACATGCTGAAAGAATATCCGGTCCTGAACCGTGAGGACGTCCTGGCGTGTCTGGAGTTCGGCGCGCGGGCTGTGGCGGTGCGTATTCTGGTGTGATCAGCACCCTCTGGCGTGATGATTCAACCAGTCCCGTAACGGGGATTTTTGTTAGAGGAGAACCTGTCTCCGAGGCTGCTTGCTGGTCTGGTGAGCATGTCGTGCACGCGAGGGAACTGGGTGAGCATCCCAGTCCCTCGCCCTGTGGATGTACGCGCGGGAATAAACCATGGTGATCATGACGAAAGACGGCGATTACCTGGATCAACTGTTTTTGTCAGGTACACCGCCGCCCTGGATCGTGCAACTCCGCTGCGGGAACCTGAGAGCGTCAGCACTGCGGACCCTCTTGGAGCGTTGCTGGCCGGACATGCTGGCCCTACTGCTCGAGTCCCGCGCGGTGCTGCTATACGCCGACCAGATGGAAGCACTGACCTGAAGCGCGTCATACGCTGCTCCTGAGACATGGGGCGGGCAGGAACACGTATCTACGGAAATCGACAATACGCCACTCCCTGTCGTTGTGAAGATCAATGGCTGGCGTCAGTGATTGACGCCTAGCGTCAGCACACTTGAGGAAGAAGTTCTGCGTGTGCCGGTAGTTCAATACTTCCTGCTCGTCTTGCCCCAGGAGGCCTGATGACCGTTCCTACTGCCCTTGATTTGCCTCAGACTGTCGGTTGGACCGAAGTGGCTGCCCTCGAATTCCCCGCACGGGCGGCCCGCACCGTGCCGCTTCACGCCCTCCCCAGCGGCCAACCGGTCATGCGCTACCTCCAGCGAGCCTTCCCCCGAGGGATTTACCAGCACCAAGCGGACGCTGCCGCCTGCGCGGCGAATTTCGAGAACTTTGCCGTCACCACCGGCACGGCCAGCGGCAAGACGCTGTGCTTTCACCTGGCGGCCATGGAATCGCTGACGACCTTGCCGGACGGCAAAGTGATCGTGCTCTACCCGCAAAAAGCCCTGGGCCCTGAGCAGGAAGAGCGTTGGTGCACCGCCCTTCAGACCGCTGGCATCGACGCTGAAGTGGGCCGGATTGACGGCCACGTCGCCGTCTCGCAGCGCGAGGCTATCCTGGAGCGCTGCCGGGTGGTGATCATGACGCCGGACGTCATGCATGCCTGGCTCCTGAGTAACCTCGGCAAGAAAGCAGTCACGCGCTTTATCCGGGCCGTGCGCCTGATCATCGTCGATGAAGTGCATACCTTCAGCGGGGTATTCGGCAGTAATGCTGCTTATCTCTTTCGCCGCTTTGAGCACGCTTCCAAACTGCTGAGCCGAAAGCGGTTGCAGTATGTTTGCTCTTCGGCCACCATCAGTGACCCGCAGCGTCACCTTCAGTTGCTCTTTGGCCGTGAGTTCAGTTTAATTGGTCCAGGCCGTGACGGCTCACCTAAGCAGCCGGTCAGCTTGCACTTCCTGAGCTTGCAGAACGGAAGCAAGGATTTCCTCACGGGCGCGTCTCACTTGCTACAGCACCTGGCGCAGGAGCGCTTGAAGTTCCTGTGTTTCAGCGATTCGCGCAAACAAACTGAGAATCTGGCGGCCATCGTGGCGCGCCGAGACCACGACCAGCCTGAGGACGAGCTGCTCGGCGACGCTGAGGAAGACCATCCGGTGGACGCGTCTGCGTTGGCCCGGCTCAGCATTTTGCCGTACCGCAGCGGATACGAAGCGCGCGACCGCAGTGAGATTCAAACCCGCCTGGCCCGCGGCCAACTCGACGGTGTCATCTCGACCAGTGCCTTGGAGCTCGGAATGGACATTCCTTATCTGGACGCGGTCGTGCTGCTGGGCATTCCAGCGTCGAGTACCAGCTTTCAGCAGCGTGTCGGCCGGGTGGGACGCAGCAAGCCGGGACGGGTCTTCATTCTCAGCAGCGGCCTTCCCAGTGAACGCATTCTGTTTGAAGACCCGCAACAGATCCTGCGTCGCCCGCCAGCGGCCAGCACGCTCTATCTGGAAAACCCCAACATCCAGTGCATTCACGCGCTGTGCCTGGGACACCTGGGTGGTGAGCACAACACCTTGCTGGGGGTTCTCGGCCGCACGACCGAGGGCGATTTCGAGAGCCCTGTGACGTGGCCGGACGGCTTTGTCGACCTCGTTGAGAAGGAACGTTCTGGAACCTTGCCAGCGGCCATGCAGCCGCTGCGGACCCAGGCCGGTGAGCATCCCAACCGCGCCTTTCCTCTGCGGGACGTCGAGACCAGCTTCAAAGTGGAGGTGCGCAGCGCAAACGGCACCCATGACCTGGGGACCCTCTCGCACTCGCAGATGATGCGGGAAGCCTACCCCGGTGCGGTGTACTTGTACGCCACCCGCGCCTACCGGGTTACGCGCATCAATGCGCTGGCCAGGACGATCCAGGTTCGGCCGGAGCGGCGCTACTCCACCAAACCGATCAGCTTGCCCACCCTGGCCTACCCGAATCTGGACCAGGAAAGCGTACATCATGCGGAAGTCCGGGCTGGCCTGACGGCGGTCGACTGTGATGTGATGATTTCCGAGAGCGTGATTGGGTTCAGTGAGCGGCGTGGCGGCAATGCGTTCAACAGCCCGTACCCTTTGGATGCCCACCGAACGGGCATCTGCTTTCAGCAGCCGCGCTTCTCCCGTAATTTTTATAGTACGGGCGTCATCCTTCATCACGCTGCCCTTCAGGGTGAGGTACCGCGGGCTCGCCTGGCAGAACTGGTGCTCGAAGCGTTCGCGCTGGTCGTTCCGTTCGAGAGCCGGGATATCGGCATCACCACCGACAAACTGCGTGTCAGTCAACCGGGCCTCGAGAAAGGGCAGAGCATTCTCGTCGTCTACGATCAGACTTACGGCAGTTTGCGGCTGTCGTCGAAACTGCTCGAACGAGGCGTGCTGGAACGTGTCTTTGAGACGGCGGTGCAACTGACGGAGTACGCCGTAGAAGCTGAACCCGAAGCGCAGGAGCGCGGCAGCCTGCTCGAGATCCGTCGGGTGCTGCAGGCGCTGGCCGACGACGCGCGGCAGCCGTTCACGGTTCCCACCTGGCAGGCCGTTCCGCTCCCTGTCGCTGAGCCTGGCGAACGGGTCCGCGTGATCCTCGCAGGCTCACACGGGATCTGCCTGCTGCACGGCAACCGTGAGATGAGTGTCTCGCAGGTGTATTACAGCCCTCGTGGGGGTCTGCAGTACAAAGGCCGTCTCGCTACCGACCACGCCTGGGAAACGCACCTGACCGTAGTGCCGGTAGAAGGGCTTCAGGCCATTCCGGGCGTGAGTCAGCAAGGGTGGTACGACCTCGACTTGGGCGAAGTGGTTTCCGAAGACGTAGCTCAGTCCGCGCCATCTTGATCCTCGACATGCCCCCCGCCACCCTACCGCTGACAGCCGAAGTCCTGCTTCAGCGTTTACCGCTTTCCAATCTAAACTGACCCTTAAGAAATCGACGTCCTGATTCTGCAGACCGGGTTGCGTGACTTGATCACCTGGGCGTCGGTGTTCGAGTGGCCGTTACGTAGAAGCTTGCAGCGCCTCTGTCGGCGAGCGCAACGACAGCACGCCCAAGCCACTTCGACCAATTAAAGAACGCGAGCAAGCGGTTCTAATACCCTTCAGAGCCGTTCGCTAGAATCCTGCTCGCCTTCAAGACCGGGTCCATTGCTACGAAGCCTCTGTATCAGGGTCATGATGAGGCGTCGGCGTCAGTACTTCCTGCGTTTCAAATAGCGCACGCAGACTGGCTCGTAGGGCACCGGCGTGGAGAGGACGTGCTGAAATAGCTCCTAGACCCGGTGAATATGAACAGTCTGGACCCGGATAGAGAATGCCGGCGAAGCGCACCGCCTGCGCGCCCGCTGGACTGCGAATTGCGTCGCGGTAAGCGTGCATCTTGTCGATATCCGTCTTCTTCGGACGCCCAGCAGGGTCTGGCTGATGGGCCTCACCGCTGACAGGGTCGTTTTCACTATCGAGTTTATATTTCGGATCGAGAATCCAGAGTTCTGCCAATCCGTTCTCACGTTGTACTTCGATAACAAGGTCCGGGCGCTGCTCAAAACTCACAGACCGAAAGGCGCTGCCCTGGCGGCGAAAGGTGCGTTCAGACGTCATCGTTACTCGGCTACCATCCGCCGGACGTTCAAATCTAAGGAGAGGTTGCCCATTTGGCAACACCTTAAGCAGCACAGTTCCTGGATAGGTGGACGTGAGTCGCTCCTCCACGAGAGCGAAGCCGGCAGCTTTGCAGGCGTCCGTCAGGGCCAGAATGACGTGCAGTGAGCACCAGAGCTGGTAAAGAGCCGGCAGATTCTGCAGGGGATGAAGCAGACGCTCGTCATCCAGACGGATCTCAAGGGCACGCTGAAGATCCAGCAGCGTTTCGAGGGCTGCACGGTATTCGTCGCGTTTGACGAGCACCATGGTCAGGTGGACTGGAGGGCCACGCAGGGCCGATACCTCGGTCAGGAACGGAGCACTTGACACCGCCCATTCGAAGTCGGCTCGCAGATCAGCCACGGGTTGACCGAGCTCCTTGCGCTGGGTTGCGACGCGCGCCAGTGCCAGAAGACGCTGGCGCACCATCAGAACCGCAGCTTTTACCACATGGTTCTCGTAGATATCCACGTGAGCGGCCACCCGTTCGTCAGGCAGCTTCACCGCACGTTCATGGTCGGGATGGTTTGCACTCTGGGTGATCGCCCGCACCAGCGCTGCTGGCCGGGGACGCTTGAGCAGCTCACGGCGCACAGGCAAGCGGTAGGCCTCCAGCACTTGATGAGGACGCTGAGCAACCGCACGCAAGCTGTTGATCAGGCCGGGGCGGTCCGCCGTACCGTACAAGGCCCGCTTCAATCGCGCGAGTTCCTCCTCCGGCGTGGCAGGCTTGAGCGCTGCCGGCGCGATCCCGGCGAGTCCGCCAGCCTGCTGGAGGCTGAGGGCCACGTCGGCTGGCAGCTGCTCATAGAGATCAGCCAGCAGTGACTCGACTCCCCCTGGCAGCAGCTTGAGTGCCTCAACCAGACAGGACAGGGTTGCGACGTGACCGGCGCACGAAAAGGTTAGCCAGTACTGACCGGGGCCGGCGCGCGGCCATTCCACCACCACCTGGATCTGTCCCGCCAGGTGCCGCTGCGTGACTTGCAGCGCCGCGCCGTTGCGGCTGACCTGCAAGCTTTCCCAGGATCCGGGGAGCTCATCCAGGATCAGGGCAGCGACTTCCCATTCCCGCGGACCAGGCAGCGGCTGACCACTGGGCTTGACCCAGGTGACTCGGGGTTGCCACGCCACGCTGGCGAGATCAGTGGAAGGAAACAAAACCGTGCTGCATCCCGGCAGCGCGCATGCTCGCAGCCTTGGCATGACTTAGTGGAAGCCGCTCCTCAGCAAGGGTTAAAAACTCCGCCAGAACTCCAAGCAGCCGGCGGTCCGTACCGCGCAGTTTTGGCAAGACCTTTTGCAAGAGGGCGTCGTCTAGGGCTTCCAGAGCGTCGACGTTCAGTGTCAGGGCAGCTTGCTGATAGGCCAGGATGTCGTCCATGACCCGAAAAGCGAAGGGCGCGACAGGGGAGACAACGTCCCAGATTTCAAGCAGCAGCGAGGCGTGAACATGGCCGTTCAGATGCGCCTCAAGGTCTGACCGGGTGACCGGAATTTCGATCAGCTGGGCTCGGTCGTAGACCTTGTTGGCAAAGTCGTGGGTGGTTTCGTCGATGTTGACGGTGCCAATGACCGAGAGGTTGGGCGGCAGCATGACGGTGAGATCCGGACCTAGTTCGAGGTCGGTTTCCTGACCACGGGATCTAATTTCCATCTTCGACAGAAACTGCGCAAAGTAATACTCGACTCTGGCCAAGTTCATCTCGTCCAGGATGGCGTGGTAGGGCTGGGGGAGCTGCCCGGCTTCCTGAGCCTCCCGGTAGGCCTGACCCGCCGCCAACAGGAAACGGCTGAAGGCCGTGTGGTGATAGTGCCCGCCATCGAGCGGACTGTAGAAGCCGAGCAGGTCCTCATTGGTTGTCCAGTTCGGGGCGACAGGAAAGAGGCCGACTGCAGCGCCAGCAGCCCGGGCATACGCTTCAGCAAGCCAGGTCTTGCCTGTTCCGCTGACCCCCGAGAGGATCACGAAGCCGCGAGTTTGCAAGGCCAGATGGTAGCGGCGCAGGGTGCGGGCCTCTATCCGCAGGCCGCTGGCGGCCACCCGCTCACTCAGGGTTGGAAAGTCGGGTGGGAGATGGTGCTGCGCTGGGCTGCCGACTGGTTCCGGGCGGGGCGTGATGACCGCTTGGAAGACAGCCGGATCAAGCGGCCAGAGATACACCTGCCGGACCTTGCCGTTTTTGTCGAAGGGCCCCAGGTCGGCTCGGCGAACGTCGTCAGGCAGTTCAGCGATCGACAGGGGCGGCGTCAGGGGTTGGTACAACACGGCAGCCATGTAACCCGAACGCTTGGTGGGGATGACCTCGGAGGACAACTCGTCTGTGACGCTCACCGGAGGGGCGGTCACGGTGCCCACCGCCTGGATGGCCTGAGCGGCATAGTGAATGATCCGGTCCCCGGGCCGCAGCCGCATAACGTTCTCATGATGCTCAATGTTCACGCCGCTGTCCGCGCTGGCCCAGACATAGCCCTGCTGGCGCTCTTCAGCGTAGGTCTGGCCCTGGTTGACCCACCAGTACCGCTGCCTCGCTCCACGCATCGTCAAAAACCAGTCGAGCTCCAGGTAGTCCTCGCCTCCGACGCGCTCGAGCAGCTTAGCCGCTGCATTCTCGAACTCCAGGACCGTCTGCGTGCTCAGTCCCAGGGTCTGGATAGCCCGCTGTGACAGGTCGCTGACGACCGCGAATTCCTCCGGATGAAACACCATCACCAGGCCCGTCGCCGCCGTCTGCCCCAGACCTGGAAGGGCTTGCAGCTGAGCCGCCTTCTCCTGGGGGAACAGTTCCAGCGAGTTCAGGATCTGCGCAGCGGCGTGCAGGTGAGCCACCTTCTCCTCGTTGCTGATGCTCAAACTGGCACCGTAGTCGAGCAAGCTGGTACCCCAGAGATAATTGCCGTGCAGTTCGAGCGCTCCGTCTGTCAGGGCGCGGGCCAGCACCTGAACTTGGTTAGGCGTAAGGTCCACGCCGTCGAGCTGACCGGTGATGGTCCGCTCACCGAGCCGCGTCTCGCTCTCATAACGCCAGACCTCGCGGTTGAAGGTCCCCAAGGTCAGATCGGCGGGCTCAGACAGCAGGGTCCGCAACTCCCCAGCGCGGCGGCGGCGCAGGCTCAGCCGCAGCTGCTGGACCGGGTCACGTCTGAACGCCTCGAATTCGGCGCGCAGGGCGTCAACCGGCCCCTCGGCTACCCCCGGACCGACCGGCGCGGTGTCGAGACTGAGCACGAACAGCGCACTCTGGGTGTCCAGCAGATCGCGAAAGGGCAGCCCTGCGGCGAGAAAGGCCGCGTGAAGCTCCTGGCAGCGGTCCACGTATTCGGCCAGCAGCTCACCCGGCGACGTCCGGCGCTGCTGAGGCTCATCTTCGTAGAACCACGTCACCGCACGGGCCCCGAACTTACGGCGGTAAAACGGATGCCCGGTCGGGTCGGCAAGAAACAGGAAGTAGCTGGCAACGCTTGCTCGGGTGCCCAGCCCGTTGATGGGTCGGCGCTCATCAGGCGTGAGACTCTGGAGCGCGTCTTCGAGCTTCCCCCAGAACTCGTCCGTACGGCGGGCCTCCAGCGGCTGTGTCCAGAGGATCTGCAGGGCCTGGCGCAAGCTGTCTGGACGCTGTTTGAGTAACAGATCCAGGGACGCAGCGACCCGCCAATCAAGCTGGTTGAGACCACTTCGCTGTGGCTGGACCGTGACACCCTCCGCTGATCCACCATCCACGAACGCCTTCAGTGCCGGGTACACCATGGCGACCCCTTCAAGTTTGTACGCCCGTTCATCTCGGTCGAGGTTCTCCTGCTGTGTCAGCAGCCAGGGAACCACCTGCGCCACCCGCTCCTGGCGGCGGCTGAACTTGGACGTCGCCCGGTGCTGGTCGCGCCAGGTGCCGAAGGGCACGGTCCGCCCCGCATCGTCGCGGTACACCCACTTCGACGTCGAGGTGCCGCTGCCCACCAACATGATGGTGGCGTCGAAGGCCGTTTTGAAGAGAGTGTCCTCGTTGAAGATAAGCCGGTCCGGGTCACTGGTCGGGGCCACACTTCCGGAGCGCAGGAGTGCTTGCAGCGCGCTGTCGTCAGACACCCGCGCCTCGCTGCCCTTAAGGACGATAAACCCCTCAGGGGACCACTGGCCCAGGGCCTTGATGTTCGGCATGTTCAGGAAAAACGTTGGGCTCGGGGACTGCAGTTCGGTCATGCCCATAGTAAACGACATAGCCACGTCATTCGGTGACACCCGCACGACCGATTCGGTGAGCAGCGAGCGATGTCATTCGGTCAAAGCCTTATGGAGGGCGTCACGTGCGTCGGTGTAATACAGGATGGTCAGGCGAGCTGCTGTGTCGTCTGAAAGTTCATTGAGCTGTTTGCGGGCACTGATGGGCACCATCAGTGCGGCAGCACGTTTCTCGGCGGCAAGTTCTGCCAGGTCGATCGCGTTGTGCACAACATCCAGTCCCCCGCCCAGATTCAGGTGGCCTGCCGCCACCAGGCCACCCTTGAGAGGCTTGTCCAGCAGGGCGCTACACAGCGCGAGCAAGGCGGGCAGGCCCAGGCCGCTGCCACTGCGGGCCGAATCGAAGGCCCGCAACTGAACGCTGTACTCGTGCTGACGCGGATCTCGCTCGCCGACCAAGCTGCGGGCCTGAGCATAGAGGTTTTGCTCAGCAAAACGGATGCTCTCCTGAAACGGCCGGGGCACCGGATTGTTGAGAACACGCACGCCGCCACCTGGTCCCTGGTTGACGTCGATCCGGTAGAGCCCCGCGTGCTCATCTTGACCGCCGGAGCCCAGCGCCCAGACCTGCCCGGGTGGAAGCGGGTCCGTGCCGATGGCGTCGTCACTTTGCAATTCCGGAGTCGCCACAAATTGCTCGACGGCGTCTTGCCCCAGTTGGTAGCTGAAATGCGTGTTCCGAAACTCTGCGCTCCCGATGCGCTTTTGCTGCTCCTTGACGCGGCGGCGCATCTCCAGGGCCAGCCGCACCGCCCACTCGAGGTCCTGATCGCTGATCTCGGCGTCCTCAGCTGGACCGATGAGTTTCAGTAGACCGCTCACGGTCCGCTGCACCGCCGTGGTGTCGCGCCCGCTCAGGGCACCGCCCAGCCGGACGCGGTGCGCCACCTTGTTCCAGCGGCCCTCAAAGCGCAATTGATGCCAACATTCCGCGAGAAAGTCGCTCACCAGCCCGAAGTGATCCGTGAACAGCCCGGCATGCAACTTCGGCACGTCCCAACCCGGCAGGTAAGCGTGAATGCGGTCCATCAGAGCCGTGTCGTCCCTCATCTCGGGCGGAAGCGGGCTGAACAGGTGCCCGACGCGCTGCTGGTGCGCGACGTCCACGTCAAAATTCCCGACCATGATCACGCCGCCCTCGGCGCGGATACTCTCCCGGCCACGCGAGAATTCGCCGCTTTCCATGTAGCCCTTCATGATGTTGACGCCGTCCTTTTGATCGAAGGACACGCCAGAGACCTCATCGAAGCACACCACGTCGTACTGCGTGACTAGGCCACGCTGGCCACTGGCGTTGTTCACAAACATGCGGGCGACACTGGCTTTTCCTCCGGACACCAAATGGGAATACGGAGAAACCTGCTGGTACAGGTGGGACTTTCCCGTCCCGCGCGGGCCAAGCTCCACGGCGTTGTAATTGCGCTCAACGAAGGGCACCATTCGCAGCAACAGGACGTCTTTGGCCCGCTGAGTGAGGGCGTGGGGTTCGAATCCCACGGACCGGAGCAGCAGATCCTTCCATTCGGCGGTGGTGAAACCTGCCCGGCCATCCGCCATCTCCTGCAGGGCCGAGCGTTTCGAGAGCTGAATGGGGCGCAGCGACGCGATCCCGAAAGGGCGGCCGCTTCTCTCCCCGGCGATCACCGCGTCATACTCCAACTCGATTTCAGCGTAAAAGCCGCCTGTGAGCATCCGTTCGTTCTCAGAAACGAGTTCCGGGGTGATGCGCACGTCTTTAAGCTGCAAGCTGGGCAACTCGACCAGATAAGCGTCGGTCTTGGCGTCCAGGCGGGCCGTCACCAGATCGATGAGTTTGACGCTGCCACGCTCGCGGGCGCGTGCTTTGAACAGCTCCTGCGTCCCGGCACGCACCGTGCGCTCATTCATCATGCGCTGCACAATCTCCAGCCCCTCACGGATTTCCTCTTCATCAGTGCTAGCGCAGTAGCGGCCGAGCAGAAACTCTCCCACGTAGGTCGGCACCGGATACTGCCCCTTGAAGGCCTTCGCCAGGTCTTTGCGTACCGTATAGCCCTCGAAAGCAGAAGCGGTGAGTTGATCGAGTGCGTCCAAGGTCATGCGTTTTCTCCCACGGTGACCAGCTTCTGCCGAATCAGTTGATCCTGGTGCAGCGCCACCAGGACAGCGGCGGTACCAGTGAGGTCATCATCTTCAACGAGCAGCGACACACTGCCGTCCGCCGCGACAATTTTTGCCCCAGTCAAGAGGGAGCTCTGCGGATCTGCCGCGCGGCGGCGCAGATCCACCGTCAGGTCCACCCCGCCAGTCAGCTTCACCCGGCAGCGGTTGCCCGTCCAACGCACGGACACGAACTCTGCCTGCATGACCGAGTGCTGAGCCCGAACGGTCACGACAGGGATAATGCTCTCCTGCAAGCTTAGACCACCGTGGGTGTACACTTCGCCCGCCTCGAACGAGTGCACGCCGGGAGCCAGGGTGATCGGCACGTCCGCGTCCCACGTCCAAGGCACGGTCGGGTACGCACTCGCGTTCAGGCCTTTGAGCACGGCGCAGCGCCCCTTCTTGAACAGGGTCAGTGCGCCGGGGAGATCCACCTTGGGGAGGCCGCCCGGTAAAAGCAGCCAGCCGTGATCCGTGATGATCCTCACCTCCGTGAACCCAGCCGCCAGCAGTCCCTGGACACGCTCTCCCAGCTTGCGCACCTCGCCGGGCAGCAGGCCAGCGAGCCCTGCGCCCTGGCTGTGTCCCAGGCTGTCAAGGTTGCCGGTTTCCAGCCACACGGCCCCACCGGGATCGCCCTCGGCGGCGGTGCGGACCGCCCGGAAGCCGCGCTGCGTGAGCAGGTCGCGCAGCACCGCTGCATTCAGGCTGCGGCCCAGACAGGCCAGCGTGAGCTTCTCAGCGCTCAGGACGTCCATCTCAGCACCGATGGGAGCCACCGCCGGTTTCGCGCTGGGCGTGATGGACGGCAGCGCCGACATCTGCCAAGTCAGCTCTGCTGACAGGGGACTCAACTGCCGGGCCAGCATGGCGGCCACATCAAAGCGCAAACCATCCACGAACACCACTGCCAGACCGGGGGACGGTACCCAGGAGGCCGACCATGGCGTCGGCAGACTTGCAGCGGCCAGGGCAACCGAGGTGAACCGGTCATTGACGCGCGTGAGCCACTCCAGGTAAGGTCCCCGCAAGACGGCCCCAACGAGTTCCAGGTCGGCGTCCGATTGAACGGCACCCTGCGCCTGGAGCGCTGATAAGTCCGCGCGGTACCCGCCTGAGGCATAGGCCGCTCCCCACTCCGCGACGGTTTCCCCATCCAGCGTCCCGGCAGAATAAACGGCCAGCTCGGCCAGGTGTTCGAGGGCGCACGCTAGCGGCGTCTCGCCCAGCCGCCCCCAGACACTTGTGCGCCGGACCGCGTGCTCCTGCTCAAGCTGCAAGACCTGCTCGCGCACGGCCCCGGCGGGCTGGTCTACCAGGGCCTGCAAGCGGCTCCGCAGGGCGGCCTCGGCGGCCCGGTTAACCTGCGGCCAGACCTGCGCCTGCTCCGGCGTCCACGCCCCGCTGGGTGCAGGCCCTGCCGCTTCCAGGACGGACCGAATCCCCCCGTAAGTGTCGGGACTCGCGGCGTACCTCTCCCAGACGCCCGTCAAAGCTCCCGTTCGCGCCGCTAGTTTCAGGGCGGCTTCAGAAACGCCGCCAGACACGTCTACACCGAATTCCGATGCGAACGCCGATGCGAGCGCCTGGGAAACCGGGGGGCTGCCGTCTGAGAGCCACGCGAGCAATTGACCGGGAAGATCTGGGAAGGTCAGCCGACTCAGGGCGGCGAGGGTCAGCGGAGCGTACGAGCGCAGGTTCTGCACAGGTTGCTCCAGCAGAGCCTCCAGGTGGGCAACCAGGGCCGGACGGGCACTGTCAGCCACCTCGACCTTCAGCTCTTTGAACTCGCGGAGGAAAGAGGACACCGTCCAGGGGCGTTTGCGCGGCCCCAGAAACACTACCCCCCGGAACTGCAGATCGACCAGGGGTTTGACCACGTCCGCCGCCGTCTCACCGCGCAGCGCCTCCAGGCCCAGACCGGGCAGGTACACGATCACCGGCTCCTGACCGGCGGGCCGGGCATCGACCACCGAACGAATCCAAATGGCTGGCCCACTCAGCAGGTGCGGCGCGTAGGTGCCCAGCGTCAACAGGGACCGGCGCACACGCAGTTGCTCTGCCGCCGTCTGCCACTCCCCGGTAGGATCGGGCCACAGGATACACGCCGGGGCCACCACTTCGCCCCGCTGATGCCCGACGGAGGCCAGCAGGGCACTTTCAAGCATGTCTAAAACTGTGGTCATCGAAGGACAGGATAAAGGCTCGGCGCAGTATATTTTCTGTGCGGCAGATGCAGCTTCCCCTGAAACCAACAGGCATACTCAATTATGGCCTCACAACTCAATCCACTGGTGCTGGAACTGTACTTTGGCTCTCTCGCCGGCGAGCAGGCAACTCAATACTTCGCGACCTTATCAGCGTTCGGGGAGCGCGTCCAGCATGAGTGGCCAAGGTACGGTGTTTTTGATTACACGCTCAGTCTGGAAGAAGGCTCCGGAATCGAGTGGAAGGCCGAGCCCTTACCGGAAGAATCGGTGCGCGTCGTACAGGCAGTCAAGGACTATGCGAGCCAGTTTCCCACCTCATCCCCAGAACAAGTGGAAGCCCTACTCAAGGCGCTGGTGACCCAGGGGCAGGTGCAGCTATCAGATGAAGCCGATGATGTGTTGGATACCGCTTGGGCCATGGAAGATGTACAGCTCGTCAGTCTAGGATTGCACCTGGCCCACCCGGATACGTTTGTGCCGTACGGCTTCAAGACCATGGGCTTTCCCGGTCTGCATCAGGAACTTTTACAGATTGCCGCCGCCTTCGACATTCCCTTGCCGGTGGTAGCAGCCAAGAACGACACCCTGGGCCGCTGGCTTTACTTCGGCCAATTCAGCGCGGCGCTCCAAGCGTTCCGGCAGCGCCACGACCTGACGGTGCCGGGGTTGCTGGCGGTCTTGTACCACTTCGGCCCACTGTATGTCCAGAGCGAGGCAAGAGACGAACTGCCCGCGCCCCGGCACGCCTGGCTGCTGGTCGGGAATGGCAAACAGGACAACGATTACGGCGCGCTGGAAGCCATGACGCCGGAAGACGTCACCCACTGGCAAGGCAGTCTGGACATGCAGCGCGGCGACGTGTGCGTGATGTATGTTCGCTCACCCGTCAAGGAGGTGCATTCCCTGCTCCGGGTCATGGAGGACGCTTACGTTGATCCATTCTTTCATTACAAACACGCAGTACAGATTGGAGAGATTCAGCGCGTTCCCCGCATCCCGTTTCAGGCGCTCAAAGCAGATCCAGTGTTCGGAGCCAGCAGCCACATTGGCCGGAACTTACAAGGCACCAGCGGGCAAATGCTCAGCAGCGCCGAGTACAACGCTGTTCTGAACCTGCTGGCGACACGTGGCCTGGACCTTTCTAAAGTGCCCCGCCTTGCTGAACATGCCGAGACAGATCTGACGGACTTGAGCAACGAACGCGACGTCGAAGTCAAACTGGTGGAGCCGCTGCTGCGCCGCCTCGGTCTCACGGAAAAGGACTGGATCAGGCAACTGCCGGTACGGATGGGCCGGGGAGAACGCAATTACCCGGATTACGCCATTGGCGTGACCGGTACCCACCCGGAGCAGCGCGTACACGCCCTGGTGGAAGTGAAGTACCGGGCCTCAGGAGAATTGGCCTGGAAAGACGCCTTCCAGCAGGCCATGTCGTACGGCATGCGCCTGGGAGCGCAGACCCTGCTGTTGGCGGCGGCCGATGGCGTGCGGTTTTACCAACGGCGACACGATCAGTTCACGTTCGAATCCGGAGAGGAACGGGCCTGGTCAGAGCTGCGCGACGACGTTCTGTTGCGCTTGGGGCGCATGGTCATCCCCGGACGCTGACCACAGTGACGTGGACGCGCTCAAGGGGCCGTCCCTGTAAAGGAGCCGCCCGAATTCAATCCGTCGCTGCTTGTCAAGTCGCTGCTTGTCAATCGGTCAACAATTCGGCTGGAAAAGCCAACGCATCTCCCGCCCTGACGAAGGCCTGAGCATCCGTAGGCTGGCCCAGGGCCGCCCTTTCCTTGACGTGGCGCAGCCACTCCCCGTAAAAGTGCAGGTGGGTCTTGCCCGGAAATCTGCCGAGCAGAGAAGCGCGGTACTCCTCCAGCGTCCTGTTTCCCTTGCCGCCGTTCGCCGGGTTGTTACAGGTGCGGCAACTCGTCACCGTCTGACCGCCACCGCGTGATTTGGGCGTGAGGTGCTCCAGCTCGGCGTCATTCGGCTGCGGGTAGGCGTCACGGTTCATGTTCAGCACCTGCCCGCAGTACCAGCAGCGCCCGCCTTGTGCCCTTGCGTGACGTTCGCGCTCAGGGCCGTCAAGACCATAGGCCCGGTGGCTATTGTCGCGCACCCATTTCAGCGCTTCTGGCTCGGTCCCGGCTTTCTTCGCCGCCGCGTACGAGATGCGTCTCAGGTCAAGTTCTGGCTTCAAGTCCAGTTCCCAATCGAGAAGGTGCGCTCCTGCCGCGTAACTCTGGGTTGCCACCAGCAGGCCATACCACTTCTTGCTCACCCCTGGCCTCCCTGACTGCCCGCTGTACCCTTCTCGGCCAGCTTGAAGTGCAAGTCATTGTGCCGCTCGTTGCTGAGGTGCTTTTCCAGGTCGGTTTGCGGGCCACGCTCGCCGAAGTCTTTCTTGCCAGGGTCATTGCCCCGGTCCTTGCCCCACTTCACGTTCACCTTCCCGCGTAGCACGCCCGCTTCCACGAATGGGCGGATGTTCAGGCGCACGCCATCGTTCAGGTCGGGATTCCAGCCGCGTGGCTGCTCGCTCAGTTCTTTCCAGCGCACGTAAATGTCGTAGGGCGGCTCGCCGGTCAGGACCGCTTCCAGCTTGCGCTGCAACTCCAGCGCCGCCGCCAGCCGCACGTCCGCGCCTTTCTCGTCGCTGCCGCGCTGACGGTCAATCCACGCGCCCAGGTACGAGTAGGTCAACTTCTCCAGCCGCGCCCGGTCGAGCGTGTGGTAATTGACGATGGCGCTAAAGCCGTCCTTGCGCCCGTCCCAGATGTGCCACAGGAACGGGCGGTGGTGAAATAGCTTGGCGTGCTGCTCAAAGAACTTACCCGCCAGCCAGCCCTCCAGCGAGTCCGCGCCCACCTGCGCCAGCAGTTCGGTCAGCTTGGCAGGCTTCCACTCCACGCCGTATACGCTCGCCAGCACGTCCAGCAGCCGCTCGTGCGCTGCGCGTTCGCCCAGCAGAGCTACCAGCGGCACGATGCCGTCGGTGTCCGGCACGATGCCGTCGTCTAGCTGTTCGGGCCAGCGGTAGCCCAGCAGCCGCGCCAGGGCCACCTGCAACGGCTCTGTGGTGTCGGTGACGGTGCCTTTGAACAGCCACTGCGTCGGGTCGTTGGAATACGGTTCGGGTAGGCCATCTGGGTATTTCTCGGCGGCGACTTGCTGCCAATAAGGGAGGTCAAAGGGGACTTTGAGGAGCGTCTTATTTGTGACGATTAACTTTTGATCTACTTTTCTGACAGCTTTGAGGAATTCATCACTTGTTAAGAAACACCATAACGGATCTAAATATTCTTTCTTCTTAGGTATTACTGCCGCCACTGTTTTATCAAATTTCTGACTCATATAACGTTTTGGAGCAAGAGAACCAACCACCGAGATAGCTACTCCATCCTTTCCCCATGCATCACGACCTACTATTACATTGTAACCTACATATGGGCTTTCGCCGTTTTTAGTTTGCATTTCCACTATCAGTTCATTGCCGCCAATATCGGCCTTGCTACTATCAGAGGTCTGGCATTTTTGCCAATATGGCTCTGAAATACTCTTTTGTTCCCAAAAAAGTTGTAAATGTCTTGGAGTATCACCTGTCATGAGGCCAACCGGAGCTATAGCGTACTCTGATAATAATTCGCCTTTGGACACCTCACCTGAGATAATTATCCTCTTATCAGGGTTAGCTAGCTGTGCCTGCTGATTTATAATCGTCGCTTCACCAAGCCTAAGCGATGATTCCTTAACTTCAAAGTTTCCCATAGAAGCGTCAATTCCTATGAAGTACTCATCCTGACCGGGAGATTGATTTGTAAAGCAGTCAAGCGAGATGTTTAGATCCCACATTGGTGTTGAAAAGGATTTAAAACCTAATCTAGCTATCCAATCTATCCTACATTTATTTAGAAGGCTAATTCGCATTCCTTCATATCTTCCGAGGAATTGCCATGATTGAGGCACAACTAAACAAGCAGACCCTCCTATCTGGCACATCTCCAAAGCTCTTTCAACGAACATAGTAGCTAGATCAGCTTTTGAATGGGGATAACGTGCGTCCCCCAAATCTCGGATAGTATCAGCTTGTTTGGGTCTCCCTAAATACGGGACATTTGTTATGACGAGATTGTATTTGAGTTGCAGAATAGCGGCAGACTTAACCACGCCCTGCACGTTCTCACCGTAGATGGCGGCGGCGGGGTCGCTGGTCTGCTCGCGCTCCAGCAAGGTGTCAATCAGTTCGGGCAGGCCATCCAGCGCTTCGTCGCCGAAGATACCCAGGCGCTGGCGGATGCCCTCACGGGGGTTGATCAGGCTGCCCAGGTCGGGCGCGTCCCTGAACTCCTCGTGCAGCACGCGGAACACGTTTCTGGTGTTGTTGTCGTCCGCAAACTGCAACCAGTCCTCAACGCTCGCGCCGATGCTCAGGCCGCTGCACGCGATATGAGGGGTGGGCAGAGCGCGGTAGCCGCCCACTTTCCAGGCTTCCAGGGTCAGGTTGAAGGCGGCCAGCTGGGTGCAGCGCGGGTCAAGCTCCAGGCCGTACAAATTGTCGCGCAGCACGGCGTCAGCGGCCTCGGTTTCACTCAAGCCCTCTTCAAGCACCCGCAGGCGGCGCAGCAGGGCAAAGGCGGCCACCAGAAAATGCCCGCTGCCGCAACTGGGGTCAATGACTTTCAGTTCCTTGACGGTGGCGGGCCAGCCGGGAAAGGCTCCGGCGGCGGGCGTGCCGTCGTCGTTCAGACGCAGGTAGCTCTTCTCGGTGGGCAGCGGCGTATCGGGGTGCCGGGCCGTCCACCACGCGCCCACCGTGTTGTGCAGCATGAACTGCACCATGTAGTGCTCGGTGAACAGTTGCGTCACCGGGGAGATGTCGGCCCCGGCGATCTTGCGCCCACTGTCGTTGACCCGTTTCTTCTGCTCGGTCTGCCAGAACTGGTACACCCAGCCCAGTCCGTCGTCAGCGGTGTAGGCGGGTTTGGGAATCTCGTCCAGCAGGCGTTCGAGCGTCTGCCTGGCTTCGGGGGCCAGCGTCACGCGCAGCAACGGGTCGGACGGGCGGAAGATACCGGGGAGCATGTGTGCGGCGTAGCGGGCGGCGGCGGCGTAAGCGCCCGCGTCGCCTTCCTCCTGTGCCAGTTCGCCCAGGTCGTCCATGCTCACGCTGACACCGTGTTCGGGGTGCATCAGCAAGTCGCTGGCCTCCAGAAAGCGGGCGAACAACATGGCATGCCACTGCTCGTAGGCGCACTCGCGAATCAGCGCCTCGCGGCTGCCGAGCTGCTTTTGCTTGGCGAGCAATGCCTCGCGCAGCGTGACCTCGTCGGCACTCAGGTATCTGGGCGCGGCCGCTCCATCTCCGATCAAGCGGGCTAGGGCCGCTTCGGCAGCGACTTCGGCAGTGTCACGCGCCGCAATGACTTTCTTTTCCAGAATTTTACGCAGGGGGGTTTCAAGGGCAGACATGGAGGCTCCAGGAGGTGTGAAAGGAGGGCAAGGAGATCATTCGCCCTGCACGATGACGGGCTGATTGTGATCAACAACAATGGTCAGGAGTTGCTGACGCAGGGCGCTGACGTAGGCTTCCACGTCCTCGGCCGTTTTGAGGGTCGCGCCGGGCGGGCGCAGCCACTTTGCGGCAGGTTCCAGGCTCTTCAAGAAGGCCTGCCGTACCCGGTCGAATCGGCTGGGCACGAGTTCGGTGGCGTCCTGCCAGGCCTTGAGGCTTTGCTGTTCCAGGGCACTGATGATCTCGTTGATGCCCCCCAGCTTCTCCTCACTCGGGGCACTCAGGCCCTCGCGGGTCAGCCAGGACGCCTGCTCGGCTAGCGGAAGGGTTTGCCACTGCGGCAAGGCACCCAGGGCGCTCAGGTGGCTGGTATACGTCTCGGCGTAGGCTGTGCGGGCTCCTTGCAGGTGGCTGCGCAGACTGTTCATCAGGGCGTTGCGCAGCGGCTCCATCGGATCAGGATCACTCAGCAGCAGTCGGCCTTCCTTGATGGCGTTTGCCTGAGCTTTCAAGTCAGCGTCGGCGGTGTGGCGCAGCAGAATCTGGAGTTTCTGCCAGTGGTCGAGCCGCTTGTTGATGAGTTCGGCCCGCTCGTCGGCCGCCCGGCGCAGCTCCAGCAAGGCAGGCTGCGACTCCGCCAGCCCAAGCAGCAGTTCCGGACCGCTCAGACCGTGCAGGGCCAGCAGCGGCCCGTTCCCGAGCCGTTCCGGCAGCGGCGCGTCGCCCCCCGAAGCGGTGAGCTTCTCGCTCAGGCTCTTGACATAGGCGGGAGCCACCGACGCTTCTTGCCCGCCTTCGGCTTTCAGGCCGATGTCCTGGTACAGCTTACGCACGCTCAGCAGTTGCCCTTTGGTCAGCGTGACATTTTCCAGTCTAAAGTCCGCCTTACCGATCGTGGAGGCGTCAAGTTGTTTGGCCTGCACGGGTGAGCCGTTTAGAGCAGCGCGGAGGTGTCCCGTCAGGGTCAGGAGGGTCAGGGCCGTGTCCACCGCGTCCTGCGGCCAGCCGTACGGCACGGCCATGAAGGTGCGGCGCAGATCGCTTCCCTTTTTCCCGGCCCCGATCTCCCCTTGCACGGCCTTGACGACTGGGTGCTTGATCAGCTCGTCATGAAACTCGACGGCACTGAGGGCGCTGTGGTTTTCCTGCCGGGCTTGCCGGTAAGCACTTTCCCAGCGAGCATGGTCCCCTTCGCCAAAGCGCGGGTAAAGCCGCGAAACGGACGCCTGAAGCGCGGTAGGCAGCACAGCGCGGAGGTTGCCCTCCAGTTCCTGACCGCCTGCCTGGAAGACTTGTGCGCCGTCGACAGCCTGGGCAATCAGGCGGTCAATGTCCAGCTGCGCGATTCTCCGGCGCGTCTGCATGGCGGCCTGGGCTTCGTGCGCTTCCGGTGTGCTGGCCAGGGGCCGCGCGGAGAGGACTTCCCCGGCGGCGAGCCAGGTCGTCAGTTGCTCTTTGAGTTCGGCGCGTTTGGGTTCTGGAACGTACACGAAGATGGTGGGCGAGCTGGTTCCGGCTGCCAGCGCATCGTTTCGCACCTCCTGGACCGAATCATTCCAGCCGGGCCGCACCCAGACCGGTACATGGCCTGAGTTGCCGGTGGGCGCAGCGTACACGACCTCCGCCTTGCGGGCCGTCTTGCTGACACCCTGGCTGATCATCAGCTGCTTTCTGGTGTTCTCGTCGATGGCCTTGCGCAGCAAGCTCTCGCGTTCCTGAACTTGCCTGACCTCATCGTCTTGCAGGGCGTTAAAAGCACTTCGGTAAGTACTTTCCCACTCACCGCCCTCCTTGGTCTGCAAGCGGTACTCCTGCCCGGTTTGCATCACCGTACCGGCGTCAATCATCTCTTTGAGCACTTCAGGCAGCCGGGCCCGCAGATGTCCGCTTCCTGCCTCCAGATCCTCGATCAATAAATCGGCCAGGGTTGCCTCCGTGGCGCGTACCCCCAGACGGCCGTCAAGCTTGGAGAGGATAAACAGCAGCTGCGCCACCCGCTGGCGGAGTCGCCCCGCCTCGGTTCCGTCGTCAAGCCGCTCAATCAGGGTGTAGGTGTCGTCGAGCAGCACCGATGTGCTGCGCAGCTGTCCGGCCAGCGGACGGTACACGAAGTCCGCACCGACCACGTTCCCGATGGCCCTCTGAGCCACCGCCTGTGCCGCCTCATGCGTAATTCGCAACTGACTGCGCAGCTGCCCGGTACTGCCGGCCCGGTCAATGGCCCGCAGGAACTCCTCCCATAGGCGGCGGCGCGTGGGCAGAATCGGGTAGTCCTGCGTCAGCACGCCCTGATCGCTGGCCTGCGGAGCCAGTTTGGTTCCTGGCAAATGCCGCGCGATCTCGCCACTGGCCCGTTCGAGCGCGTGAACCAGCTCAGGCAGGTGGGCGGGATTCTTGCGCAAAACGACCTTGCGCACCACCTGATCCACGTCCGTGCTGCTCAGCTCGATGCCCAGCGGGAACCGGTCCTTGATCTTGGCCAGCTGCGGCGTTGCGCCCATGGCCGATTGCCCCGTGGTCACCAGCAAGAGGCGACCTCCAAAGCGTTTCGTGATGGCCTCAGCCAGGCGGGCAACTTGATCGACCCGGTCACGACTGTCGCCGATATACTGCTGCACCTCATCCAACACGACCAGCGTACACGGCAATTTACCCGGCTTCTGGCTCTGGAAGGCCATCAGGTCTTCCGTGACGCTGATCAGTTCATCCTCGCTGAGATCATTGGGTTTCGGAAATTGCAAGCGCAGCAGCTCCCGGACCGTCGCTTCGTCCTGGTAACCGGGCACGTGCAGCTGGATGGCCGCTGCCAGCGGCTGTGAGAGGTACATATTCCCCAGCGCAAACTTCCAGGTTTCACTTGAAGCTTCGACCTCGGCTCTGACCGCTTCGTAAGCACCCTTGTGCCTGAGCCACATGACCAGCCGTCCTTGCTGATACTCGGCAGGCAGACCTGCGGCACGCAGCAAAATCCGCGCGAAGGCCAGGCGCACCGCTCCTTCGGCTTCAGCCCCCAGGGTCCCGGACGCTGACCATAGACCACCCTCCCGGCGACCCACCGTCGTCAGTTCGCGCAGCAGCACGCTGACGTCTTCCGGCACGCTCACCAGCTCCCTGGCGGTGCTGCCGTCGGGGAAGCGGGTATCGGCCCACAGGTGCTCCAGCACCCGCACGAAGTGTGATTTTCCAGAGCCGTAAAACCCGCTGACCCACCACCCAGGCTGCTCGGCTTCATCGATACGGTTCAAGTAGGTCTGCAGCAAGCGCCTCAGGCCCTCGGCATACTGGCCTTCACAAACGAAGCTCTCCAGTTCCCAGCGCAGCACGCTCCATTTCTTCTCGTCGTCCGGAGTGCTCAGGGTCGTGACGCCGTTGTTGGGAATGATGAACGTTTGGGGATTGCGGTAAAATACTTCGGCGTTGGTGACGGCGGTGTCGGGCATGGGCACTCCTTGGAGATGGTGTGGGCGTCAGGGCACCAGCGGGACGGAGTGGTAATTCCAGCCGTCACGGGCATTGAGCAGGCGGTAATTGTGACCATCAAGCGATCCTGGAAAGAAGAGCAGCATGCGCCCTTGAAGGGCAGGTGCGGCGCGCTCGATCACCTTAGAGATGCGGGTGAGCCCAAACAGAGCGCTGGCTCCGGTCACGCAAGCCACGCTCCGCTGAGGCAATGGAGCCAGCGCGGCTTGAAGGTCTTCAAAGAGGTGATCTTCAAAGTCCGTTAAAGTCGCAGACAGAAGGTCGGGCTCCCGAAAGTACTCTTCCCGGTACGGATGAGCATTCATCCACTGCGCAAAGGCGTGCGTCAGGTCTATTTGCGCCCACTGAACGCCGACTTCCTCGGTGACCAGGCCGAACTCCGGCACGGCCGCCCGCATGCGCCGCTCCTCTTCCGGATCGTAGACGGCGATCCACACCCGCTCAGTGGCCGACAAATACTGCGGCCAGCGCAACTCCAGGTGCGTGCGGTACTTTTGCAGGAGCTGCTTGGAGACGTTCAAGCCAAACCTGCAGGTGAAGAGGTTTCCCAGTTGGGGAAGGTGATTTCAATCACTTCGGCCAAGCGGCGGTAGGACAGCAGCCGGTCCTGTGAGGCGGCAAAAGCCAGCGTGTCGAGCTGATCTGCGTCCAGGTTTAGTAACCGGGCCAGCGGCGCAGCAAAGAGTTCAGCTCCGCGCTTTCCTTGAAGGTAAGGGCCGTAAAGAAGGTAAGTCGCTGCCGCTGGCTGCCACTCAACATCGACCCGCCGCTTCGCGACCTTCCCCTTAAGCCAACCCGCCTGGGTCCACGAGGATAAAAGATTTCGAGAGATGCTTTTTAGCGTTTTCTCGCTGTATACCGCTCCCAACCGCTTCAGTTCGGCAGCCAGATCGGCGGGTTTGGCGACTTGGCCTGGCTGGAGCGCAACGAGCCAGGGGGCACTGAGCTGGAGAAGCGAATCGCGCTCCAAGGCTCTGAGCAGGGCCAATTGAGGTTGAGCGGCCAATGCTGACTGCCACAAGGCCAAAAATGTGGTCATCAGGGGCGTTGAGTCACTTAATCCATAGAGCCGGTTGAGGAGATTCCAGCTTGCTTTGCGCGTACGGACCGTCTTCTTGCCCAGGACGTTCCCCTCTACGACGGCGCTTTGCAGGAGCTGAGCTGATGCCCCCTGGTCCAGGACCGTGACCAGGTCACCAAACATCATGGTGCGTCCTGTATGTACCGATTGATAGCCTCCACGCCGCTGGCGGGAAGTTTCGTCTACGACACTGTTCATTCCACTGAGGATAGCGGAGGCGTTCAAGCGTAGACAGCCTGCCCCTGCTGATGTCCTTCAGCTACGGCACGGCGCAGCTCAGGCGGGCCGATCACTTCAACCTGCCCGCCCCAGCCGAGGAGCCACGGCACCAGTTCCTTAACGCCGCCCACATTGAGGATGACGCGGGTATGCCCGCTCGCCAGCGTCACCGCTTCCGCACCCTGGCCTAGGTGCGTTTCCAGCACCCGTTCCTTGACGGCGGGCGAGAAGAACAATTCCACTTTGACCGTCTCACCGGTCATGATGCCCCAGGCGTTCGAGAGGTACTCCAGCGGACGGAAGTCCTCAGGAATCTGGCATTCGTCACTCAGCAGCGTCATGTTCCGCATCCGCGAGAGCCGGTAGACGTAGGGCCGCCCGCCTTCTTTGAGGCGGTTGACTCCGATGGCGTAGGCCTCACGGTTCCTGGCGTTGACCTCAATGAAGTAGATGATCAGTTCCATTGGCGAGACTTTCTGCGGCGAGTGGTAGTCGCACTTCATCACCCGCCCGTCGAGCCAGGCCTGCGCCGCCAGTTCGAAGGTCCGAGAGCCACCCTCGTTCGGGCGCTGCCGGTAAGCTTCGTTGGCCAGCAGCGCCACCCGGCGGGCCGGGGCGGGCAGCTGCGCCGTGAGCTTTTCCAGCGCTGTCAGGTAATGCTCGTTGTACTCGGCGGCGTGGTGGTAAAGCATCCGCGCCGCCGAGTAGACGGCCAGTGCCTCCACCGGATTGAGCGGCGTGGCACGGACCGGGCGGCGGTATTTGCCATCGGAGGTGCGCTCGATCTCGCCGCTCTGCTGCAGCTCCTCAAGGTCACGTTGCACGCTGCGGAGCTTGGCGTCCGGCAGTTCCAGGCGGCGAGTCAGGTCGCGGGCGCTGTACTCGGCGCGGCCCAGGTGATCGAGCACCGCCCGGATCCGGTGCGCTTTGGTGGTGGGGGCACTCACGTCAGTTCTCCAGCTGGGCGCGCATCTGCTCGCGGAAGGTATTGACGAGGTAACGCAGCCCCTGGAGGCTGCGCAGCATCACGGCCCTGAAGGCCTGATCGTCCGGCAGGTAGGCATCGACGGTGGCGGTCACGTCCTTGTCCATCACCGTGATTCGCCCGATGCGGACGTTCATCTGCGCGTACATGGCCGCCTCAAGGGCCCGCACGCGCTCGGCGGCGTCCTCCAGCGGCCAGAAATACGGCACCATCAAGCAAAACGCCGTGGCGTCGCCCTGCGCGGTCATGACCACGTTGGTGTAGCCCTCGTACTTGAAGAAGACATCACCGTCCTCGTCCAGTTTGGGCCGGAAGCCTTCCTCGGCCAGGAAGTCCAGCACGTCCTGCGCGTAGGCGTTGGGCAGCGGCACTTCGGGAGTGGTGGGCACTTCGTTAAGTTCGCTCATGCATTCTCCTGAGGAATTGACTCGGCCACGTCGCACACACCTCGGTACGGGCAGCGGTGGCAGCTTGAAACGGAAGGGTTCGGCGTGAAGTCGCGGGCCGTCATCCGCTCGATATCAGCCTCCACGTCCTTGAGACCACGCGCCAGATCTTCGGCATTGAAGACGTGCAGCTGTTCCTGACGCAAGTACGCCAGCGCTGCTGAACGGGCCCCCAGACGCTTGGCATACACCGAGAGCTGCGGCAAATGATGCTCAGGTTCGACGGACTTGTCCGTCTTGTAATCGAGGATGAAGCCTTCTGCTTCGTTCCAGGCGTCGACCACGCCCTCGAACATCACGCTGCCCAGCTGAAGCTGGATGGGCCGCTCACGGACGAACGGACCCGGTACCTCGGCAAAAACGGCACTCTTCGCCGCCGCGGTGAGGCGGGCCACGTCCTGCAGGTCAGCGGGTGACAGGTGTGGAAAGGCCGCCGCCAACTTGCCAGGCAACAGCCCTTCCTCGATGGCCTTGTGCACCGCGTCGCCGATGGTGCGCCCAGCCGAGCGGCGCTCAGGGTTGCTGGCCTCGCTCACCGCCTGCGCCGCCCACAGATCAGCCAGCGGCACGAAGCCGTTGACGTAACGGTGCGCAAACTGTCTGGGACAGGTGCGATAGGCAGCCAGTGCAGTGACCGGCAGCGTCTCGGGCAGGGCCGCGCCGGGCCCTTGCAGCACCGTCAAATCCGGTCGGCCCGTTCGGACATCCAAACGCAGGCGCGGCGCGGGAGTGACACTGTGCAGGTCCACCTGCACCCGCATCACGCCATCAGTTGGCAGGTGCGACTCGAACTTCGTCAAGCGCTTGAGTTCGGCGTCCTTGGCACTGCCTGAGAGAATCAGCAGGTCCGCCGCGCGGGTAAAGGCCACGTAGGCCACCCGCTCTGCTTCGGCGTCCTCGCGTTCGCGCTCCAGCCCAGCCAGGTGATCCCAGGCAGCCGAAGGGCTGTCCAGCTGAGGCAAGCGGATCGCCACGCCATGCTCGGCGTCAAAGCGTACGGCTGGGGCTGACCCGCCAGCGCCCCGCAGCACGTCGGCCACGATCACCACAGGAAACTCCAGGCCCTTGCTGCCATGAATAGTCATCAGCTGCACCGCGTCAGCGTGCGGGGCCGGCGCTTCCGGCTCCTCGTGCCCGAGACGCTCCAGACGCCGCAGGTGCTGCGCCACCGCCGTGACGCCCGGCTTGCCTTCACTCGCCCACTGGCGCAGCAGGCCGCTGAAACGCCGCAGATTCTCCAGGCGGCGCGGGCCGTCAGGTTGCAAGGCGTGCACGGCGCTGAGGTGGGTCAGGCGCTCAGCGTCCAGCAGCAATTGCGAGGCCGGTAAGGTGGCCGCCTTGTCGCGTAAAACAGAGAGCAGTGTCACGGCGCGCTGCATCTCCGGTTCAGATGAACGTTGAGCCGCTGCCCACAGGCTCTCTCCTTTCTGGCGCAAGCGGGCCAGCTTGAGCAGAGACGCGTCAGTGAGGTGGGCCACCGGACCGCGCAGAACTGCGGCCAGGGAGACGTCGGCGGTGGGATCAGCCACCGTCTGCAGCAGGTGAACGGCGTCGAGCACTTCCGGCCGGGTCAGCAGGCCGCGCCCGCCGTGCACCACGAACGGCAGCCCAGCCCGCGACAGAGCATCCTCGTAACGCTTCATATCGCCGCGAGCACGAAAAAGCACCGCGATGTCCGACAGCCGCACTGGACGCAGCCCTTGCGGGCCGTGCACCAGGCGTGCCGAGAGCAGCAGCCCCTGAATACGCGCCGCCAGGTAATGCCCTTCCGCCGAGCGCAGCGTACCCACATCGGCCTCACCCAGGACGGCGTGCCACTCCACCGCTGGATCACCCACAGGATTTTCCTGACGGTGGGCATTCAGGGACTCGAAGGTCGCGCGGGTGCTGCCTGCCGCCGTGGGCCCGGTCATCAGCGACGAGAAGTAAGCGTTCATCACCTCAACGAGCGGCGCGTGGGTACGGAACGAGGTGTGCATGGTGACCTGCTCGCCGCCCAGGTGCTGCACCTGCGTCCTGGCCTGATGAAACACCCGCACGTCGGCGCGGCGAAAAGCGTAGATGCTCTGCTTCTCGTCGCCCACCACCGTGAGGTTGCCTCCCGGCCCGGCCAGCGCCTTGAGGATGCGCCACTGCACTGGGTTGGTGTCCTGCGCCTCGTCGATCAGGAGGTGGGTGAAGCGCTGGGCGTAGTAGGCCTGCACCTCAGCGCTTCGGAGCGCCCGGTCGGCGTAGACTTCCAGATCCGCGAAGGTCGCCACTTCTTCCTGCATGCGCCAGGCTTGCAGCTCAGCGTTGACCGTATCGAACACCCGTGAGAGCGAGGCCAACGCCCGGTCATGCACGGCCAGGGCCGCCGTCTCGCCGCGCAGGTCCGGCCGCTGGCACAAGTTCTGTAGGGTCTTGAGCGCCTCATGCACCGCTGCCTTGGCCTCCACGCTCCACTGCTTCCCGCCCAGACGGCCGTTGTACCCTCCCAGAGCGGTTTCAAGCTTGCGCAGCCCGGCAGCGGAGCACGGCGCAGGTTCAGCGCAACCGAGGGCACTCAGGCGGTACGCTTCGAGCCTCTCCCCGGCCGGACCGGAAAAGAGCCTGAGCTGCGCGCGCGCCGCGTTCCACTCTGCCTCCACCTGTCGCCAGGCCAACAGTCGCCGCTCCTCATCAGGCAGCTCGGTTTGCTGCAGGGCCGCGTCCAGCGCGGCGCGGGCCGCCAGCGGATCAGCCAGCAGGGTGCGCGTCACCTCGGCGCGCAGCCGTCCTGGCAGGGCCAGCAGGTCGCCCGCCTCACAGGCGGAGAGGGCCAGCGGCAGGCGTTCTTCGAGCCAAGCGCCAGCCTCGGTTTCGTCCTGAATCAAAAAACTCAGGCCCGCGCCGCTCTCCACAGGGTGCTCGCGGGCAATCCGCCCGCACAAGCTGTGGATGGTTCCAATAGCCATCAGTGGCAGTGCGGAGAGCACCTCCAGCCAGTGAGGATCACCGCTCTCAGCCCGTTCCTCGACGTAGCGCGTGACCCGGACGCGCAGTTCCTGAGCCGCCGCTTCAGTGAAGGTCACCGCGACGATCTGACGTGGCAGCGGTCCAGGGTCTGTACCGAGCAGACGCACGATGCGCTCGGCCAATACCCGGGTTTTACCGCTCCCAGCCCCGGCTGAAATGAAGACGCTGGCGGGTGCCTGGATCGCCCGCGTCTGGGCGGGCGTGGGCTGCAGAGAAGTGGCCACGCTCACGCTCGTCCGCCCGGATGACGACACACCGGTGCTACCGTGCAAAAGCCGCAGGCCTTGCCGTCTTGATCGGGCCGTGGCGTCACCTGACCCGCTTCAAAATCCTGATGTACGCCGAGCAAAAAGGTGTCGAGCGCTGCCTCATGCTTCGCAGCGTCGTACGCCTTTTTGGTATTGAGTTGACCTGCTGCTCCGATCACTTTGCTCCCCTCGATGCTGAAGTAGCGTCCGCCCACCGCGCCCAGCGCCCGCATGTACAGCGGAAGCTGAATCTCGAGATCGAGCTTGCCCGTTTCCTGAGCGTCCGGCTGCACCGTGCTGATGTAGGTGCCCACTTTGTAATCGGTCACCAGCTTTCCCACTGGCGAGTGGTCCAACCGGTCGACCACACCACGCAGCCGGAAGACCACCTCACCCACCGCGAGCGTCTTATCGAACGATCCTTCGAGTGCGCCCTGATCCGGAGTCCAGCCCTCCGGCAGGAAGTCTGGTGACTGCAAGGCCTGCTGCACGATCTGTCTCCATTCGCGGCGCTCGATTTCAAAGAGCGGCCCTGGATGAAAATTCCCGGCGCGGCGCTCGCGAATGATGGCCCGGTCGAGTGCCGCCTCCGCCCGTTCCAGCAGCAGCGCAGGATGGTCCTGAGGGGTCCAACCTTGCAACGCCCCTTCCAGGGCAGCGTGCAGCAGGGTGCCGGTCACCCGGCGGTCCTCACCGGCCTCAGGGTCGGCGTCTTCACGCAGGCCCAGCGCCTTGCGGCCAAACCAGCGGAAGCGGCAAGCGCCCACATCGTGAAGTTGCGAGGCGCTCCAGGTCCAGGCGGGGTCCCACAAGGACTCGCCGAGCAGGCCGTGGTGCGCTGAGGGCTGCCCGGCGTCGCGGCTCTGCTCGATCTGAGCGCCACTGCGCACTGCCTCTGGGACTTCACCGCCGTGCAGCGCCTGTTGGAGCAATTGCTCGCTGTCTGAGGCCAGTGGCACCTCGCTCGACCAGGCCGGAAGAGTGCCCAAGCGCGTCAGGAACACGCTCGGCGAGAGAGCGCGGCCCTGCGCTGTTCGGCGCGGCGAACTCAGCACCAGCTCATGGGCGCTGCTCAGCACCGCGCCGTGAAAGATGGTTTCCTCCACAGCTGTTGAAGTAGACGCGTCCGGTACGAAAACGCCCGCCTCACTCCAGCGTGCCCGAACGGCACTGTCGAGCAGCGGCGACTCGCTGACACGAGGCGGGTAACTTCCGTCCGCCAGGCCCAGCACCCACAGCTTGTGGAACTGGCGGCCCAACAAGCCCAGCGGATTGGTCACCCGGACACCGCCGCGCCCCAAGAGGAGCGGCGTGGTGTGGGTGCTGAGTGTATGGCGCAGCAGCGCAGTGACGTCTTGCCTGGGGCGCAGGGTGTGATCTTGCGCCGCGCCGCTCAAAGCTTCGACCAGAGAAGCGATATGGGCGTTGAGCTGCATGTCTGTGCGACGGCGATCCACCACGCCCGCTTCGCGCAGGAAACGCTCCAGGCGGCCCACTGCGCCGCTGAGCGATTCTTCCGGCGGCAACTCGAGCCAGACGATATCCGGATGCCAGGCTTCGAGGCCAGCGGGGAAGACGGGCGAGAGGCGGCGCGCGACTTCAAGGCTGTCGCCGAGCAGCCCGCACAACGGATGGGTGAGCAGCGCCCGGGTACGCGAGAAGGTCCAGTCACCCTCGAGGGCTTCCAGCCACAACCAGACGAGCGCTCCCACGGCGGTGCGGAGCAGCGGAAGTTGATGGTGGCCGGTCAGCGGCAGGTCGTATTCGCGAGCCACGTCGATCAACGCTGGCAAGTACGTCGCCTCGTCGCGCACCACCACACCGAGCTGATGCGGGGCCGAGCCAGCCGCCAGCCAGGCCCGCACCTGACGTAGCGCCGCGCGCACCTCGCTCTCGACGTCCGGCGCGGTGTGAGACAAGATGGTATCGCCTTCATGCGGGTGTGGGGCGGCAGGCAGATGCTCCGTGACAAAGCCCCTGGCCTGGAAAGCCTGGGCGGTGCGGCGCGTTTCATTCAAACGGCGCTCATCCGGATCCGGCAGGGTCAGTGCTGAGCCGGAAGCGAGCAGTGCGCCGAGAAACGAGATTTGTGAGGCGTCAAGGTGGGTAAAGCCGTGGACGAGGGCGCGTAGCGGCGTGCCGAGCGCGTAACGGCGGGCAAAGTACTCGTTGCCGCTCATGTCGAAGCGCCGCTCGTGGCGACAGGCGGTCACGTAAGCGTCGAACGCCCGCGCGACGTCCGCTTCCCGAGCACCCTGAGCCACGCTCAGGATCGCCTGCGGCTCCACATCGGCACGCAGCAGCTCACTGAGCGTCCGGGCCAGGCTGCTCCAGGTGCTGGGGCGATCAAGGAGCGGCGTCAGATACTGGAATTCAGTATCCGCCAAGGCGCGCCGCAGGAAAGCGTCCCGCTCACCGGGCTTCAGGGGCCGCCAGCCCCCGGCACGCAGGCGCTCGCGGGCCAGCTGGGTCAGGGATTGGGCCCGGAGGTGATCGCCGAGACGGGCGCGTACACTGCGGCCTGCTGGGACGTTCGGCACCACCAGCGCGAACGGTCCCTGGAGCTGAACCGTCTTTGCGGCGATCTCCAGGCGCAAAGGAGCGTCGCTGGACGTGACGAGTAACCGAACCGGAAGAGCACTCATGGACTCATCATAGAAGAGGCCATGTCACAAAATGACACCACGGCGGCGGTCAGGGGCACCTTCACGCGAGGCACCACAGATCGTCCTCTGCCGCGACTGTTTTGTAAGTGGGTCGGTAGACGGTGAGCAGCATGCCGCTGCACACCAGAAAGCGCATCTGACCGAGGCCGTACAGCCGCCCTCCACCCGGCTGCACCCTCAGGAAACGCGCCCGGCGCAGGAGTTTACGCAGTCTCACCTGCGCCGCATTCCAGGAGAGATTCCCGGCGAAGCGCTCTAGGAAACGGGTGATGGCGTGGGCGGTGATCAGCAAGTCTCGCATCGGTGGTTCCTCCTGAAGACACTCTCGCGGCTAAGCGCGTCAAGGGCTGACAAGCTGAAATGAAGCGGGGCACGTCAATCAATGACGTGCCCCACACTCTCCAGCTTTAGCGCTGAGATTTGCTGTTGCGGCGATCGTAGCTCTGGCTGGTGGCCCGTTTGCGGGCCAGACCCGCATCGCTTATGAACCCCACGCTCAGCGCCGAGAGTGCGTGCATTTCAGCGGCCAGTTCCGGCGTCTGCGGCAGACTGGCCAGCTTGCGTCGGTGCTCCATTAACACCTCTGTGGAGCGGCTGACCTGACCCGCGTCGGCGTAAGTCACCGCTTCCTGACGAACCCGGGCGGCCTCGAGCAATTCCAGCGCCAGGCGGACCCGCGCGTCTTCCGGCAAAGCGTCGTACCGTTGCGGCGAAACCACCGGCAGATTGAGCTGGGCTCGCAGGTGATGCCGCACACCGCTGCGATCCGTCCAGGCCAGTCTCAGGCGGGTGATCCCCAGGTCGCTGGTTTCCTGCAACACCGTTAGCGGCAGGGTAAGCACAACCTCAATCGGACGTCCCGAGATCAGGTTGGGCAGTTGCGAGCGACCCAGGGCATTGACTGGAAAGGCGTTGAGGACTTGCACCCTCACGTGCCCTAGTTCGGCATTGGGTTCAACGCCCAGGCTGACGGTATGGCCGGTGGTGCGGGTCAGCCCCTGCAATTCCGCCTCGAAGTAAGCGGGCAGCGCTTCGGCATTCTCGATATGTTCGTAGTTGCCGTCGCCCGCGTCGGCCATCCCTTTCAGGAGATCCTCGTCGTAGCTGCGGCCCAGCCCGATGGTGCTGGTGCCGACCCCACGCGCGGTCAGCCCCTTGACGTGCTCGGCGATCACGTCGGGCCGCCGCTCGCCTTGATTGGCCCCGCCGTCACTGAGCAGCAAGACCCGGTTGAGGGTCTGGGCTTGCTGGTGCTCGGCGGTGAGCATGGCTCCCTCCAGCCATCCGGCGTGCAGGGCCGTGTTGCCCCTGGAGCGCACCTGCGCCACCTGCCGGCACAGCGCTTCAGGATCAGTGACCAGTTGCGAGGGAATCAAGACCTCGACCTCACTGTCAAAGGTCACCACGCTGACGCGGTCCTGCGGCTGCAAAGCGCGAATGGCGATCTGGGTGGCTTCTTTGGCCATCTCCAGCGGCGTGCCGCCCATACTGCCGCTGCGGTCGATCACCAGCGAGAGATTGAGCGGTGATCTCGGCTCACTGCTCTGCGGCGCGGCAGCCGGATGAATGCGGGCCAGCAGAGTGAGTTCATTGGAACCACCCGCACTGAGCGCGGCCTTGAGTGGAAGAAGTTCAATGCGGGGCTGACCAGCAACAGGAGTGTGAGCCATAGAGAACCTCCAGCCGTGACGAATTCAGCACGGCGGTCATGGGCCAGCCAGAGGGCTGGGAAGAGTGGACGGGAATCGGAGGAGCGACGCCCTCAGTCTAATCTCTTGCAGTTTGAGTTGTCAACAATTCAAATAGGAGATGAGTCGATTCATTGACTCACCCATCTTCTCCGGTCTAGGTGTCATCCTCTGACGCACTGGAGGAGGCCTGCCGTGCGTCAACCAACGACGCCCACAGGGCTTCGAGCAGTTCCAAGCGGGCTTGCTCACTCTTCGGCCAGCGGAACGTCTCCGAGAGTTCCACCACCAAGCCGCGTGTCACCTGCACCCGCACCACCGACTGGGAAGCGCTGCGCCGACGTGAACGATCCTCCGCTGCCTCCTCTCTCGGGAGTTCTGGCGCAGCCCGCAAGAGCGGAGCAAATGCCATGAGACGAGGCGACACTTGCTCCCGCAGGCTGGACAGGTAAGTCAGGGCCGGGTTGCCCGGCGGCGCGCCGCTGCGCAAGACGATCTCCAGCCCGATGTTGCCGTTCCTGGCCAGCCGTGCCAGGTCTTCTTCTGAGCGCTCAGTCAGCGCTGAGATCAGCGCCTTGCCGCTCAGCCCATCGGCCATCAACCGGCGCAGCGCCAGCAGACTCAACAGATGCAGGCGTCCATACCGGGCCTCGCGGCCCTCGCGCCGCGGCGCGGGCAGCAACCCCTCGGTGGTGTAATGCCGCACCAGCCGGGCGTTAACCTCGTCCTTGGGACGTGAAGCCCGGTCGAGCGGTAACACCTCAGCCAGCCGCTGATTGGCTTCCTCGACGAAGTCCTCGATGCCGCCTTCCCAATCCTGTGAAATCCCCAACATGCAGGCAGGGTAGCAGAGCGTTCGACATCCTGCTCGCTAAGATTCCGCTTCATGCAGGCCTAACTGACGTGACCTCGAATACAGGGCCTGACGCCACACGGTAGAGGATTGACCGTGAGACGCTCTGGCACAGTGACAAGACCCGAGTGAAGAACAATGGAACTCAAGGATGATTCTGTATCCTAGAACAACTTCCACAAGGCGTTGTGGAGGAGTTGGATCACTTCCGCAGGCACATCACTCACGCTGTGACTGATCAAGAACACCAGCAGAACCAAGGGGGCGATTTGCCAAACACTCCAGCGGCGTTGCACCACCGAGAGCAGCACGGAGGCGAGCAGGGCGGGTGGGACTAGCCAAGCGGAGAGATCTTCCAGGCGCATCAGCAGCCGGAATTCGGGGTGTTGCTCGAAAGCGGCCCCTACTGGGCTGTAGTTCAGGTAGTAATTGCCGGTGTAGATGGTGGATAGCAGGATTGCCCCCATCAGCAAGGCCGCAACGACCGCCCAAAACACTAAGGAACGGAGCAGGTTGGTGGACTGGGTGATAAAGGAAGACGCCATCGGCTCAGGCTACCTGAACTTTTTGGCCAGCGGAATGCTTCCGAGAGTTCCACCTCTAGGCCGCGTGTCACTTGCGCCCGCATCACCGACTGGGGAGCGCTGCGACGACGTGAACGATCCCCTACTGCCTCATCCCTCAGTGGTTGTGGCGAAGCGTAGGCGACCAGTGCAGGTGCCCTGAGATGATGCGATGACACTTGCGCCCGGAGATTGGACAGGTAAACCAAGGCCGGATTGCCAGGCGATGCGTGGCTGAGGAGAATGCTCTCCAGTCCGACGTTGCCGCTCTGAGCCAAAAGTGTCACGTTTGAAGAGCTTGTTTCAGCTCAGCGATAAAGCTCTCGCCATCGATCTGTCCCAGTGCCTTGATGGCCTCCTCGAGCACACGCTGCGCTTGCAATCGGCCCTCGATCACCGCCTGACGAACGTCATCAAGTTCCTGCGGACGCAGTTTGTTGCGGTAGAGCAAATTGAGCTGCTTGATCAAGTACTCGCCGCGTTCCTGTAAGGTCATGCTCTGCAGCAGCGCACCGGTGTCTGGCACTGGTGTGGCTACGGGAATGGCGGTGCGGCGCGGCGATTTCACCGGCGCACCCATGACCTCGCGCACGGTGTACTGATCAGGATTCTTGATGAGGTGAACCAACGCCGCCGCATGCGTTTTCTTGATCTGCATTCCGGCGGCCAGCTGACACTCAAACTCGTCGATAGCCGCTTCAAGCGCTACATTCGAGCGATCCTGGGCCAGTACCTGCACCACGCCGTCGGCCACGCCGTATTTGCGAAAGCGAGCCATCAGTCTGGGTGAAAGCGGCACGAACTGTTGGGTGAAGGTATAAACGATCCGCTGACTCCGGCCGCGTCCGAGGTACCGCACGTCGCGCAGGTATCCTTTGCGGATCAGTTCCTCGTGCGGTCCGGCCAGACCGCGCCTCATGTCCTGGAGTCGGCTACTCGACATCTTGCACTGGTCGGCCCACTCGACGATGTTCACGTCGAGGACGTCCACCATTTCACTGGGCCGCTCAGGGTTGACGCGCATAGCGTCGAGCACCCGGTAGAGAATGCGGGTGCGCGGCCGCGAGAGGCTATGCATAAACGCCAGATCCAGCGGTTTGGTGTAACCGCTCAGGATGGAGTGAACGATCTCTTCAGCCAGAACTAGGGTGATAACCGTACGCTCGTCGAACTGGCCGCCCTCAGCACTGCTGTATTCAACTTTGTTGAGGATACTGAACCCCACGTTACTCCAGCGCCTCTTGGGGTGATCACGCCAACCTCCAGAGATCCGGTAGGAGGTGGTACGCAGCCGCTCCAGGCTTTCATGCAGCATGGCGTAGTAGGGGCCAGTCCGTCTGAAGCCCGCCAGTTTGAGCAGCTGTGTAGCGCTGACGCTCACCTTGCCGTCCGCCGGCTGTCCTTGCTCGCCAAAAAGTACCAAAATCGCCGTATTGACGTCGTTGTCGATCCCACGCGGTACGCCGTATTCAGGGAGTGCCTGACATTTCACGTTAACCAACCGGTCACCCAGGCTGGTCGTGACAGACCAATCGCGCAGGCCATCGATGATGTCGAGCGCGCTGATCAGGTTCAGACGTGCGATGTTGAGCTCATCTGCAAAATTTTGTGAATCGGCTGTCATTTCACCCCGAAGTTTGAAGCGTCTTGTTGTTGAGTATAGAGAGTCACTTATTGAAAGATCTTTTGTAAGTACTTGATGAAAAACATCATCAAAGGGGGTTAGCAATTTGACGTGCCAGACAGCAAAAAAATCATCAAAGGTGCAACTATGACTCAGTAAATGGTGCAACTATGACTCAGTAAAACGGCCCCAAAGGTGCAACTCTGACGCAAGACCGGGTGCCGAAGGTGCAACTATGACGCAGCAAAGGTGCAACTATGACTCAGGGAGAGGTGAGTCATAGTTGCACCTTCCCGACAGAAAGGTGCAACTATGACTCGCAGCGACAGCTCGTGAACAGTACGCAAAGGTGCAACTATGACTCGCAGCGACGGCCCCAAAGGTGCAACTATGACTCGCAGCGACGGCCCCAAAGGTGCAACTATGACTCGCAGACGAATCGACACACTCAGGTCACCCTCTTTACACCGTCCGAAACCTAGCACTGGAGACGGGGCAGAAAGGTCATGGGTATTGAGCGAAAATTTTCTTTGTCAACGGTTGTATGTATTGGTGTAGCAAAGTAGCAATACATACATACAGTGCTACAGGCTTATTTTCATGTCAGAATGTCTGTATGGGGACTTTTAAACTTGCGATCGTTGGCCGCAAAGGCGGCGTTGGGAAGACGACGACGGCTATTCATCTGGCAGCTCACCTGGCCCGCTCTCGGCGAACACTATTGGTGGACGGCGACGACCGTGCCTACGCCTCGACCTGGGCGCGCGGCGGTGCCATGCCGTTCGCCGTTGACGGCATCGGCGGCCTGATGACAGTCGGGGAGTACGAGGCGGCCGTCATTGATTCGCAGGCAGATCCGAGTGAGCAGGAGATCAGTACCCTGGGCCGTCACAGTACACTGCTGGTTCTCCCAGCTATTCCCGAAGCACAGGCGGTCTCAGGTCTGATGCAGACCGTGGCGGTACTGGACCGTGCGGGCGTACCAAGAACGAGGGCGGCTGTACTGCTGACAATGGATACGCGGGTGGGGAGCGCGACGGCCGAGGCCCGTGAGGCGCTGGCGGGTGCCGGTCTTCACGTTCTGACCCGCACTGTGCGCGACACCGTAGCATTTCGCCATGCCAGCAGCGGCGGCCTCTTGGTGCATAAGGTCGGCAGCGCCGCCGGGAAGATGGCTTGGCTGGATTATGAGGTGGTCTTGCGCGAACTCCTTGAACTCGCCGGTGACTACTCGGTGCAGGCATGACCCGGCCGAACCGCTTCGCGGCGCTGACCGAAAGTAGCGGCGCAGAAGAGAGGGCCGAGCCGCTCGAGGAGAGAGCCGAACGCCCACTTTCTGAAACCGTGCGCATGTTAGGTGGGCGGGTTCCTGACAGCATCTTCCGGGAATTTAACCGGCAGAAAGTTGTTGCTGAGGAAGAGCTTGGCGTCCGCAAGATCACCACCGAAGAAGGCCTTGAGGCCTTGGTCCGGTTGCTGCGCAACGCTGAGTTCAAAAGTCAGTGGCTACAGGCGCTGCAGGAGATTCGAAAAGGTCGCAGAAGTTGAGGCGGTGAGGGCCTAGAGGCAACTCGCCTTCTGGCGTTTTACTCAGTATGAGAAGTCATCAGACTCATCTACATAATGCCCGTTATGTCGTCTATCAGATCTGAAACCGTAGTTTCTCTCTCAAAGTGTGAAAGAGTTTCCTACTTAATTTCTGCTAAACTCTCGCCATGACGATAGGCAAGATCAGCGTGAGTCTGGAGCAGCCGCTGCTGGATTTTCTGGTGCAGTATCAGGAGAGCCATCAGGTTCGTTCCAAATCCGAAGTGGTGGCTCGGGCCATCATGTTGCTGCGTGACCAATCCCTCGAAGCTCAGTACGCGCAGGCGTTGACCGAGTGGGATGAGAGTGGCGAAGCGGAAGTCTGGGACGTGGCTGTAAGCGACGGACTCGAGGGCCACGATGCGGCGCGGTGACATTTATGTCGCCGATCTTGGTGCGGCCCGGTCTGGTGGAGCGAACAAACACCGTCCGGTGGTCATCGTCAGTGCCGACAGCCTCAACCGCACGGTGGCCCGGCTCGGTGCAGGAGCGGTGACCATCGTGCCACTGACCAGCAACGTCACCCGCGTCTACGACTTTCAGGTGCTGCTCCTAGCAGAGGAGACGGGCCTTGAGCAGGACAGCAAAGCCCAGGCCGAGCAGATTCGCACGATTAGCTTTGCTCGTCTGAGCAAAGCGCCAGTGGGTCAGGTGCCTGCCACCTTGCTGGGCCGTCTGGACGCCGCACTCCGACTGCATCTGGCGCTGTGAAAAATGGGGGAGTTCTTGGTGAAAAGGGGAAGACTCTTGTTCCTCTTCTCCGTCGCTCTGACTTTGGAGTGCCGAAGTGAGCTACGACCTGGTGTTGGCGACGGTCAGCCTTGAGGCTTCAGCTGAGCGTCTGGTGCAGCTCGATCCGGCTGAGCGGCGACGCCGGACTGTCG